>NZ_JBHUWW010000023.1:0-79924 GCF_042669755.1 Kitasatospora sp. NPDC057223
TGGTACGGCAGAGTGGGGGACATCACGCACGCCGCGGTGGCGGCGCAGCGGGACGCGCGACTGGCCCGCGGGCCGGGGGCGCGCCCGCCCTCGTGAACCCGGGTTCGCGAGGCCGGGCGCCGGGGCCCACCCGCAGGCACAGGCCTGCGGCGCGTCAGCCGGAGATCCGCACCGGCAGGCTGCGCACGCCCCTGAGCATGACGCTCGTACGGCGTTCGAGGCCTGCCGGGTCGGCGGCCAGGGTGAGGCCGGGGCAGCGTTCGAGGAGGAGGCGAATGGCCGTCGCGGCCTCGATTCGGGCCAGTGGGGCACCGAGGCAGTGGTGAATGCCGTGGCCGAAGCCGAGCTGGCCGGCCGGCTTGCGCCGGATGTCGAACCGGTCGGGGTCGGGGAAGTGACCGGGATCCCGGGAAGCGGCGGCCAGGGAGACGAGGACGGAGTCGCCCGCCCGGACGACGGTGCCGCCGATCTCCACCGGCTCGGCCGCGAAGCGGAAGGCAGCGGCGCCGACCGGGCCGTCGTACCGGAGCATCTCCTCGATGGCGCCGCCGATGAGGGCCGGGTCCTCGCGCAGGGCGGCGAGCTGGCCGGGGTGGGTGAGCAGGGCGAGCACCCCGCCCGAGATGAGGTTGACCGTCGTTTCGTGGCCCGCGACGAGCAGCAGGAAAGCCATGCCGAGGAGTTCCTCGGGCGTGAGCGGGATTTCCCTGGGCGTGAGCGGCGCCGCCGCGGGGGCCGCCGCCGCTCCGGGCGCTGCGGCGGCGACGAGGGCACTGAGCAGGTCGTCGCTCGGATTGGCCCGTTTCTCCTCGATGAGGGCGGCGAAGTAGCCGGTCATACCGGCGACCGCCGCACCGGCGGCCTCCTCCGAGGTCGGTGCGACGATCTCGCTGGACCAGCGGTGGAAGTCGCCGTGGTCCGCCGTGGGGACCCCGAGCAGTTCGCAGATGACGGTCAGCGGCAGCGGCAGGGCGAAGGAGCTGACGAGATCAGCGGATCCGGTGGCGACCGCCGTGTCCAGCAGGCCGTCGACCAGGCGGTCGGCGAGTTCCTCGATCCGGGGGCGCAGCGCCTCGATCCGGCCGGGGGTGAATTCGCGGGCGACGAGTGCCCGCAGCCGGGTGTGCCGAGGTGCGTCGGCCTGGAGCATGTTGAGGCCGACGGCGTGGCCGCCGTCGTCCGTCCAGGTCGAGGAGAAGCGGATGTCGTTGCGCAGCCGGGGGTCGGTGAGGGCGGCGCGGGCCTCGTCGCGGGCCACGATCAGCCAGGCCTCGCCGGATCCGGGGACGTGGATGCGGTGCACCGGTCCTTCCGCACGGAGCGCGGCGTAGACCGGGTACGGGTCGACGGTGACGTCCAGGCCCGCAGGGGCCAGGTCCTGAAGTGTCGGAGCAGTCAAGGCAGTTCCCTCCCGATGGAAAAACGGGCAACCCTCCCCGCTTTGCCTTCCGACCGTACCAGGAAACGGACAGCCCTCCCCGATAGGGGTACCGTTCCCCCGTGACCACCGACCGGCCCGAACCTCCCGCCCGACGGCGCGACGCCCGCCGCAACCGAGAACTGCTGATCACCGCAGCCCGCGAGGTGTACTCCGAGCAGGGCGTCGACGCACCGCTCAACGTCATTGCCCGGCATGCGGGCTTCGGCAACGCCACGCTCTACCGGCACTTCCCCGACCGGGCGGCACTGGCCGAAGCGGTGTTCCGGGAGGCACTGGGCACCATCAGGGAAGCGGGCGAGCAGGCCCGGTCGGCCGCCGACCCATGGGCCGGCCTCACCGGCTACCTCGACCGGGTCTTCGCCCTGCTCGCCACCGACCGGGGAGCAGGCGACCTGATGACGACGGGCCTGGCGGGCGTCCCCTCGCTGGACGCCCTGCACCCGCACAACCTGGAGACGGTCGCGATGCTGGTCGGCCGGGCGCAGGAGAACGGGACGGTACGCGGCGACGTCACCCCGGAGGACCTGCTGCTGACTCTGGCCGCACTGGGCCGAGTCGCTCCGGCGCTGGAGGCCGCGGCGCCCGGCGCCTGGCACCGCCCCCTCGCCCTGTTCCTCGACGGCCTCCGCACGCCGGTGGCCCGCCCGCTCCCCGCAGCACCGCTCACGAGCGTCCAACTGGCTTCTTTTCTAGCGGAGTTGGGCGGACGCACGCAGACGGCCGACTGACCCCCGGCCTCGCTTGCTTGCGCGAGGCCCGAGGGGCAGCCGGCCGCCGTCGCGGCGCGGCAGTACAGCACTGCCGGCGCGTCACCACAGCCCTGCAACGCGGCTAGCTCACGCCGCTGCCACCGTTGCCCGAGCCCACGATGTTGTCGTGGAACGCGTTGAAGATGTCGTCCCCGGCGACCTGGTTCCCGTTCCCGATGATGATCGTGCGGCTCGCCGGGGCGACCTTCGACCCGTCACCGCTCTCACCGTTGCCCGAGCCCACGATGTTGTCGTAGCCGGCGTTGAAGATGTCGTCCCCGGCGACCTGGTTCCCGTCCCCGGCGATGATCGTGAAGCCCGGCCCGGAGGCGTCCGCGAAGGCGGCGGTGGGCTGGCAGAGAATGCCGCCCGCGACGAGCAGAAGCGCCGCGACCTTGACAGTACGGTTCATTTCCATCCTTTCCTCGACTGTGCCAGAGCGACATTAGGCACAGGTCGGATTCCCGGACGGGACCGTCCCCCGAATGGCGTGTCCCGGATTCACCCGAGGCCCGGAACCGCCGGGAGAATCGCCTGAGCAGCCCAAACGGGAGATCGTGCACAAACTTCACCACTGCCCGGGATTCCGGTCGCAGCTCCGAAGCGACGGGCCGCTATTCCCTCCGGCGATGACTCCGCGGCTATACCGCGCGAGGGGTGATGCCCTCCAGCAGGATCTCCAGGAAACGGCCCGCCTGGGCGGGGTTCCCGGCGCGGGCGACGGCCGTGACGAGGGCGATGAGTTCCGCGCCGTCGAGGTCCGCCCGCACGCGGCCGGCACCCTGGGCCGCATGCAGCAGCGGGGCGACGGCCTCGCGCACGGACCGGTGCCAGGCGGTGACCTGCGGCGGCTCGGCGTCGGGCGGGCCCTGGTACGCGGCATTGAAGGCGTCGCCGAGCGTTCGACTCGCGTTGATGTGGATGACGGCGGCCCGCAGCCAGCCGACGAGAGCGTCACCGGGCCGCTCCGTCGCCGCCAGGCGGCCGGCCGCGGCACAGAGCGCCCCGATCCGCTGGTCGTAGACGGCCTCGATCAGCTTCTCGCGGGTCGGGAAGTGCCGGTAGAGCGTCGCGTTGCCGACCCCGGCGGACTTGGCGATGTCGTCGAGGGAGGCAGCGGCGCCGTGGGCGTTCAACGCCGTCTCGGCCGCGGCCAGCAGGCGCTCGTAGTTGCGCTGGGCGTCGGCCCGCCGTCGGGGCGGTGGTGGGGAGGACATCGCCCCGCATCCTACTTGCCAACCGGGGAGCAGTCCTCGTATGGTCGTCGGCAAGAAGCGGGGACAACTCCCCGTATTCTCCCGACCGGAAAACGGGGACTGCTCCCCAGTTACCGGCACCGCTCACCGGAAGGCAGGAAGATGGCCGACGCGATGGGACCAGCCGCGGTTGTCAGGGCGATCATCGAGGCACGTGAGGCCGGCGACCTGGACGCCTGCCTCGGCCTCGTCGCCGCCGACTCACTGAACCAGGGGCACCCTGCCACCCACCACGACTGGCGGCGCCAGTGGGAGCTGATGCACGCGGGCTGCCCCGACCTGCGGGTCACCACCGAGCACAGCGTGGAGAACGGCGAATGGGTCGCCAACCGCTACACCATCCGCGGCACCCACACGGGTGACTTCTTCGGCCTGCCGCCGACCGGCCGGCACTTCGAGCTCAACGGGGCCGACCTGGTCCGGGTCCGGAACGGCCGGCTCGTCGAGCACTGGGTGTTCGCCGACCCGCTCCCCGACCCGCTCGACAAACCGCTCCCCGACCCGCTCGACGACCCGCTCTCCGACGCGCTCGACGAACCGCTCGACAAGCCGTCGGCCTCCGGCCCGGCGGCACAGCGGCGGTGAACCGTTCAGTGCGGCAGCGCGAAGGCGGCAGCGGTCGCCGCACCCAGGCCCGCACCGGCCACCGTCTGGAGCGCCGTGTGGTAGCCCAGCGCGACCCGTGACCAGCAGACCGCGGCGACGAGCAGGTACCCGACGCTCCACCAGGGCGAGTGGACCGCCGCGAGCACGGCGACCACGGCGGACGCCACCGCGGAGTCGACGCTGATCTTCCAGGCGGAGTTGACGGCCAGCAGGACGACGGTCATCACCCACAGGGCGAGCATCGCCACGAGGACTCCCCCGGGCGCGCCGCCCAGCAGCATCAGCCCGGCCCCGGCGCCGACCGAGCCGAGGATGACGAGGAAGATCGGCGCGCGCTGGGTACGGTCGACGACGTGCCGGTCGCCCCAGGTGCCCCGTCCGCGCTCCCACTCGATGTAGGCGGCGGGGACGACACCGGCGCACAGCGCGCCGAGCAGGCCCCAGGGGATGCCGGTCCAGTCGCCGGCCGCGGCCAGGCCGACGGCGGGCATGCCCGCGACGAGGGTGTTGCGCGGCTGGAGCACGTCGGTGACGGCGCGTGCGAGCCGCCCGTGCGCGCGGGGCGGCGCCGCGCTGTCGGGGAGTTCGCCGGCCCGGGCGATGACGGACCCCGGCCGGTCCTCCCTGTTCAGCATGGCGGCCACCCTATCGCCGACGGTCGCCGGCCCGGCCCGACGCGGGTCCTCCGCCCGTCCACGGCAACCGTGCTTGCCAGTTCCGGGACGGGTGCGATGCAATGGACGGCATGGAGCACTCACCGGAGAACTCGCCCGCCATCGCCAAGGCCCTGACCGAGGTCGGGCCCCGGCTCAAGCGTCTGCGGACCAGGCGCGGTGTGACCCTGGCGGCGCTGGCCGAGAGCACCGGCATCTCCACGAGCACGCTGTCCCGGCTGGAGTCCGGCCAGCGCCGGCCGAGTCTGGAGCTGCTGCTCCCCATCGCCCAGGCCCACCAGGTCCCGTTGGACGAACTGGTCGGCGCCCCCGAGGTCGGCGATCCGCGGGTCCGCCTGACCCCCAAGCAGGTGAACGGCAGCGTCGTGGTGCCGCTGACCCGGCTCCCCGGGCCGCTGCAGTCCTTCAAAATGATCATCCCGGTCACCCGGTGCACGCCGGAGCCCCGCACCCACGAGGGCTACGAGTGGCTCTACGTCCTCTCCGGACGCCTGCGGTTGGTCCTGGCCGACCACGACGTGGTGCTGGGCCCGGGCGAGGCGGCCGAGTTCGACACCCGGCAGCCGCACTGGTTCGGCAGCACCGGCGACGGCCCCGTCGAACTCCTGAGCCTCTTCGGCCGCCAGGGCGAGCGGATGCACGTCCGCGCCAGGACCGGCAGCGCGGACAAGTCCGTCCACTGACCCGGCCGAAGCGGGCCGCCGGGACAACCACGGCAACCACGGCAACCACGGCAACCACGGCCAGTACGACGGCCGGGGCGGAGGAAACCGCCGCGACCAGCAGCCACATCCCACATGCGGCCGCCGGTCACGGCGGGGTCGGGGGCGCTCGGAGCGGGCGTGAAGGGCCTGCCCCGAGCGCCGGTCTGGGGCGTCAGCGGCGGGTGGTGAGCCCGTAGCCGTACGCGAACAGCGGGTCGTACACCTTGTCGCCGACGTTGATCGGCTCCTGGGCCTCGCTTCGCGGCCAGGTGACGGGGAGCTTGCCGGTGAAGGGGCGCTTGCCGAAGAGCACGTCGGAGACGCCCGCGCCCTCGCTGCCGGGCAGCCAGGACATCACGAAGGCGTCCGTCTTCGGGAGTTCGTCGGTGACGATCTGCGGGCGGCCCGCGACGTCGAGGACGACGCAGGTGCTGATGGCCGCGCAGACGCGGTCGATGTTCGCCCGGTCGGCGGCGGAGATCTCCAGGGTGCGGCCGCCGTTGCCGACGTCGCCGACGCCTTCGGCGTACGGCGTCTCACCGATCACCACGATGCCGACGTCGTAGCCGTCGGTCGGCGCCGAGGCGTCCGCGCTGTAGGCCGCCTGCGGCGCGTTCTGCCGGATGCCCTGGAGGATCGTCGTGCCGGGGATGGTGCTGCCGGACTGCCCCTGCCAGGTGACCGTCCAACCACCCGCCTGGTTACCGATGTTGTCCGCGTTGACGCCTGCCACGTAGATCCGCTGGGAGGCCTTGAGCGGCAGCGCGCGGCCGCTGTTCCTCAGCAGCACCTGGGACTCGGCGACGGCCTTGCGGGCGACGGCGCGGTGGGCTGCCGAGCCGATGGTGCCGGCGTTGCGGCGGTCCGTGAAGGGGTGTTCGAAGAGGCCCAGTTCGAACTTGGCGCGCAGGATCCGGCGGACGGCGTCGTCGATACGGGTCGTCGCGACGTTCCCGGCCGCCACCTCGGCGAGCAGTGTCTGCTCGAACTTCCCCGCGCTGTAGGGCTCCATGAACATGTCCAGCCCGGCGTTGACCGCCGTGCGCACCTGGGCCGGGTAGTCGCCGGGCAGCTGGTGGATCGCGTCCCAGTCGCTGATCAGGAAGCCCTCGAAGCCGATCTTCTGCTTGAGGACGTCGGTCAGCAGCTCCTTGCTGGCGCTCATCTTGACCGGGTTGCCGACGCCGTCCTCCGTCCAGTCGACGCTGGAGTAGGACGGCATGATGCTGCCGACGTCGTGCTGGCGGACGGCCTGGACGTACGGCGCGAGGTCGATCTTCCGGAAGTGCTCGCGGTCGGTGACCGTCACCCCCTGGTCGAGCTTGTAGCTGCCGTTGGTCGAGGTGCCGTACGTGGTGTCACCGTCCCCGGCGAAGTGCTTG
The DNA here is from genome assembly GCF_042669755.1 of Kitasatospora sp. NPDC057223. Taxonomy (NCBI): domain Bacteria; kingdom Bacillati; phylum Actinomycetota; class Actinomycetes; order Kitasatosporales; family Streptomycetaceae; genus Kitasatospora; species Kitasatospora sp. NPDC057223. The sequence continues at coordinate 6,813 of NZ_JBHUWW010000023.1, forward strand.
ACCGTCGCCAGCACCCGGTCGGGGCGGGCCAGGTCCTCCCTGCTGTCGCCCTGGAGGCCGTCGATCGCGGTCTCCATCCGGGAGACCAGGTCCGGGTCCTCGCCGAAGCTCTCGTACGTGCGCCCCCAGCGGTCGTCGCGGGCGACGCAGACGCACGGGGCGAACACCCACTGCGGGCCGGTCGCCCGGGTCTCGGTGGCCGTGATGTGGGCCGCCTCGCGGACCAGGTCCGGGTCGCGGGTCGCCCCCAGCGCGATGTTGTGCGGGAAGACGGTCGCGCCGACCAGGTTGTTGTCGCCGTGCACCGAGTCGATGCCGTACAGCAGCGGGATGTGCAGCCGGGTGTCGAGGGCGCGCTGCTGGTAGCCGTCGATCATGTCCGCCCAGGCCTCCGGCGTGTTCGGGGTCGGGGTGGAGCCGCCGCCGGAGAGGAGCGAGCCGAGGGCCAGGGTGGTGATCTGCGTCAGGTCGCCGTTGACGGAGTTGCGCTCCGCCTGGGTCATCTGGCCGACCTTCTCCTCGATCGTCATCCGGCCGAGGAGGTCCCTGACGCGCTTCTCCACCGGCAGTTTCGGATCGAGGTACGGCAGCGGCCTGGCGCCCGCGCCCGCCGTGACGGCCTGCGCCGCCGTGACGGGCACGGCGCCGGCGGCCAGCGCGGTCGCGGCGAGCAGCGCGCCGCCGAGCAGGGCGCGGCGGCGCGCGGCCCGGCGGCGGGCGGTGGTACCGATGGGGAGGAACTTCACAGGTGTCTCTCCGTCTCGATCGGGTGGGTGTCGCGGACGCGGCCCGGTGCAACGGCTGAATGAAATCAGACCTACCAACCACTTGGTAAGTGTTCTGCAGACACTTTTTTCAGGACGTGACGGATCGACGGGCCGCCGACCGCGCCGCCGCGCCCGGGACCGTAGACTCCGACAGGTGAGACCCAAAAGCACGAACGAGGCCACCGGAACCGTCGCCCCGGAGCCCGCCGCCCGCTCCCCCCGCGCCTCCGGCGCACGACGGCGCGAGGAGATCCTCGCCATCGCGGTGGAGACCTTCGCCACCCGCGGCTACCACAACGCCTCACTGGCCGAGATCGCCGAGCGGGCCGGGCTCACCCAGGCCGGCCTGCTGCACCACTTCCGCTCCAAGACAGCACTGCTGAGCAGCGTCCTGGAGCTGCGGGACAATTCGGAGATCGAGCAGCTGGGCCCGGAGCGCCCGCGCGGGATCGCCTTCCTGAACCACCTGGTGGACACGGTCCGGCGCAACGCCGAACGCGAGGGCATCGTCCGGCTGTACACCGTGCTGTCGGCGGAGAGCGTCACCGAGGGCCACCCCGCGCAGGAGTTCTTCCGCGACCGCTACGACGGCCTGCGCGCCATGGTGACGGAGGCCCTGTGCGAGGCCTGCCAACTGGGCGAGGTCCGCGAGGACCTGGACGTCGAGGGCGTCGCCACGGCCGTCATCGCCGTGATGGACGGGCTCCAGGTGCAGTGGCTGCTCGCCCCGCAGTCCGTCGACATGGCCGCCACCACCCGGCGGGTCATCGACGCGCTGCTCGCCGACCTGCTCCCGGCGCAGGACTGACGGGCCGGCCCGACCCGGGGACGCTCCCACCTGCGGTGACTGCGGCACACCTGCGCCACTCGGCTAGCCTGGGCGGACAATGAACCGTTTGACGACGTCATGGGGCGACTACGCCCTCACCCGCTTCCCCGAGGACCCGCGCGACCAGCTCCGAGCCTGGGACGCCGCCGACGAGTACCTGCTCCGCCACCTCGACGGGACCGCCGACAGTGCCGAGGGCCACCGGGCGGAGCTGTCCGGCACGGTGGTCGCCCTCGGCGACCGCTGGGGCGCGCTGGTCACCGCGCTGAGCGGCGCCCTCGCCGGAGCCGGGGGCGGCCGGCTCGTGCAGATCAGCGACTCCCACCTCGGCCAGCAGGCGACCCGGGCCAACCTGGGGCGCACCGCGGCCGGTACGGACGCCGTGGAGCTGCTGTCGACCAGGGACACTCCGCCGGAGCGGATCGACGTCCTGCTGGTGCGCGTGCCCAAGAGCCTCGCGCTGCTGGAGGACCAGCTGCACCGGCTGGCACCGTCCGTGCACGCGGGCACCGTGATCGTCGGTACCGGGATGACCACCGAGATCCACACCTCGACGCTGAAGCTGTTCGAACGGATCCTCGGGCCGACCCGGACGTCACTGGCGGTCCGGAAGGCGCGGCTGATCCTCTGCACGCCGGACCTCGCGCTCCCCCGGGGCACCGACCCGTGGCCGCACAGCTACCAGCTGCCCGAGGACATCGGCGTGGTCTCGGGGCGGACGGTCGTCAACCACGCGGGGATCTTCTGCGCCGAGCGCCTCGACATCGGCACCCGCTTCCTGCTGCGCCACCTGCCGCGGCGCAGCGGGCGCGAGCGGGTCGTCGACCTGGGCTGCGGCAACGGCGTGGTGGGCACGGCGGCGGCGCTGGCCAACCCGGCGGCCGAGGTGCTGTTCGTCGACGAGTCGCACCAGGCGGTGGCCTCGGCCGTGGCCACCTACCGGGCGAACACGGACCCGGCCGTGCACGGCGGGGCGGAGTTCCTGGTCGGCGACGGCCTCGCGGACGTACCGGCCGGCTCGGTGGACCTGGTGCTGAACAACCCGCCGTTCCACACCCATCAGGCGACGACCGACGCGACGTCCCGGCGGATGTTCACCGGTGCGCGGGACGCGCTGCGCCCGGGCGGCGAGCTGTGGGTCATCGGCAACCGGCACCTCGGCTACCACGTGAAGCTGCGGCGGCTGTTCGGCAACTGCGAGATCGTCAGCAGCGACCCGAAGTTCGTGATCCTGCGGGCCGTCCGCAGGTGACCCCGGACGCGGTGACCCCGGACGGCCGTCCGGGGTCACCGCGCGAGGTTCACCGCGCGAGAGTCATCGCGCAGTGGTCACTGCTCCGGGGCCTGCGAGCTGGCCCGGAGCATCTCCTCGCGCTCGACGACCTTGACCCGCTCGCGGCCCTCGCGCTCACCGAGGGCGCGCTCGTGGGCGTCGAGGCGGTGCCAGCCCTCCCAAGTGGTGTAGCTGACGCCGCGGCTCTCCAGGAAGGCGACGACGGCGTCCTCCTGCGGTGCGTCGGGGGTGCGCAGCCGGTCGCCGCGGTAGTCCTCCACCAGGCAGGCCACCGTCTCGTTGGCGTCGCCCTTGGTGTGGCCGATCAGGCCGACCGGGCCGCGCTTGATCCAGCCCGTGACGTACGTGGACGGCAGGTGGGAGCCGTTCTCGACGACCCGGCCCGCCTCGTGCGGGACGGTGCCGGACAGCGCGTCGAACGGCAGCTTCGCCAGTTCGGCGGAGCGGTAGCCGACGGCGCGGTAGGCGGCCTGGACGTCCCAGTCACGGAACCGGCCGGTGCCCCTGACGTTGCCGGTGCCGTCGAGTTCGGTGCGCTCGGTGCGCAGCCCGACGACCCGGCCGTCCTCGCCGAGTATCTCGACCGGCGACTCGAAGAAGTGCAGGTACAGCTTGTGCGGGCGGTCGCCGGTGTCGCGGATCGCCCAGTTCTCCAGGGTGGAGGCGACCATGTCGGCCTGCTTGTTGGCGCGGCGGGTGGCGATGCTGCCGTCGTCGTACTCGATGTCCTCGGGGTCGACGATGACCTCGATGGTCGGCGAGTGGTCGAGTTCGCGCAGCTCCATCGGGCTGAACTTGGCCTGCGCGGGGCCGCGCCGGCCGAACACGTGGACCTCGACGGCCCGGTTGCCGGCGAGACCGTCGTAGACGTTCGGCGGGATCTCGGTGGGCAGGAGTTCGTCGGCGGTCTTCGCCAGGATCCGGGCGACGTCGAGGGCTACGTTGCCGACGCCGAGCACGGCGACCTGCCGCGCCTCCAGCGGCCAGGTGCGCGGGACGTCCGGGTGGCCGTCGTACCAGGAGACGAAGTCGGCGGCGCCGTACGAGCCGTCCAGTTCGACGCCGGGGACACCGAGGTCGCGGTCGGCGTCGGCGCCGGTGGAGAAGATCAGCGCGTCGTAGAACTGGTGCAGGTCGTCGAGGCTGATGTCGCCCGGGTAGTCGACGTTGCCGAAGAGGCGGATCTGCGGCTTGTCCAGGACCTGGTGCAGGGCGGTGATGATGCCCTTGATGCGCGGGTGGTCGGGGGCCACGCCGTAGCGGATCAGGCCGAACGGGGCGGGCATCCGCTCGAAGAGGTCGATCGACACGCCGGGGTCCTGGGCGACGTCGGACTTCATCAGCGCGTCGGCCGCGTAGATGCCGGCGGGGCCGGCTCCGACGATCGCCACTCGGATGGGACGGGGCATCTGGGTTTCCTCCGACGGGCAGGGCTGGACTGAGCGGACGCGTACGGGCGGGCCGTGCTCCCGGGACAGCCTCGCGGCCGGCGCGCCCGTCCGGTAGCCACCTCGGACCTATGGGGCCATAGAGCCGACCTATGCCGGACGGGGAACCCGGCGGCGGCAGCGCGGGCGGATCACGGCGGGCGCACGTGTCGCGGGGGCCCGCACCGGGCCCGCTGCCTACGCTGGACAGCAGGACCGGGGACGACTCGACGACTCCCCCGAGCCCCGCCGAGGAGGCCCCGCACCATGGCAGACACCGTACCCGCCGCGCCCGGCCCGGCCGCGGCGCCCCCTCCCCCGCAGGTGTGGCCCAGCCTGCGGGCGCACGACGCGCGGGCACTGATCCGCTTCCTGGTCGAGGCCTTCGGCTTCGAGGAGACCGCCGTCTACGGCGACGAGCAGCACGTCCACCACGCGCAGCTGGCCTGGCCGCCCGGCGGCGGCGTCATGCTCGGCTCGGCCCGCGAGGAGGACGACAGCGAGGACCCGTGGCCGCTGCGCCCGGGCAGCTTCGGCGCGTACGTGGTCACCGACGACCCGGACGCGCTGTTCGCACGCGCGGTGGCCGCCGGCGCCGAGGTGCTCTCCGGGCTGCACGAGACGGACTACGGCTCCCGCGACTGCGCGTTCCGCGACCCCGAGGGGAACCGCTGGTCGTTCGGCACCTACCCCGGCGAACCCCGCCGGCCGGCCGCTCCCGGGGCCTGACCCGGTGTCACCGAGGTCTCGTTGACCGGCCTTCGGGGCCCGCCTAGAGTCTCGGTGACCGCCGAGTAACGTCGGGTCCGAACCACTTCTCGGTCCCGACCGGCCGCAGGAGGGGCACCCATGAAGCGCCGCGACTGGCTGAACCGCATCCAGCAGCTCGACCCGGAGACCGACTTCGCCGAGATCTACCGGATCAGCAGCACCCACGAGTTCCCCTGGGACACCACCCAGGCACTGGGATTCGCCCTGTACCGGACGTACGCGGTGCCCAGCATCGGCCGCCTGCTCGCCGCCACCGGGGAGTTCACCGGGCGCACGCAGAAGCGCTACGACGACACGGTGCTGATCCTGGAGGCCGTCGTCGAGCACGGCTTCGGCTCGGTGCAGGGCCGCGAGGCGATCCGCCGGATGAACCAGATGCACAAGCGGTACACCATCACCGACGACGACTTCCGGTACGTGCTGGCGACGTTCGTGGTCGTCCCCAAGCGCTGGCTCGACGACTACGGCTGGCGGCCCTACTCCGCGCACGAGGTACGGGCCTCGGTCAACTACTACCGCGAGCTCGGCCGGCACATGAACATCCGCGGCATCCCGGAGACGTACGAGGAGTTCGAGCGGCTGCTCGACGACTACGAGCGGGCCAACTTCGCCTTCGACCAGGGCGGGCGGGACGTCTCGGACGCCACGCTGGACCTGATGGCCTCCTGGTACCCGACTCCCGTCCGCCCGTCCATCCGCCGGTCCTCGGTCTGCCTGCTGGACGACCCGCTGCGGGAGGCGTTCGGCTACCCGAGGCCGCCGGCCCTGCTGCGGGCCGTCGTCCGGGGCGGGATGCGGCTGCGCGGGCGCTTCGTGCGGCTGCTGCCGCCGCGCCGCGCACCGCACTACGCGCGCGACGGCAGACTCGTCCGGGGCTACCCCGGCGGGTACCTGGTCAGCGAACTCGGCACCTTCGGGCCGGACGCGCCGGCGGGCGGCGGCTGTCCGTTCCCGCACGGTACGGCGGTGGAGGGTCCGGCCACCGCCTGAGACCGGCCGGCGCCCGGGGCGCCGTCCGGACCGCCTGAGCCTTTCCGGCGCGGCTGTGCTTGACGAACCGTCACCGCTGACTGAGCCTGGACATGACACGCCACGCGGCTCAAGGAGGAGCACCGGTGCCGGTTCCGTCGTCCTACGCGCGTGGCAGTACCGACGCCCCGCTCTCCACCGAGACGATCGGGCAGGCCCTCGACCGCGCCGCCGGCGCCCACCCCGGCCGCGAGGCCCTGGTGGACGTACCCAGCGGGCGCCGCTGGACGTACGCGCAGCTCGTGGAGGACGTGGACGCGCTGGCCAGGGGCCTGCTCCGGGCCGGCGTCACCCAGGGCGACCGGGTCGGCATCTGGGCCGCGAACTGCCCCGAGTGGGTCCTCGTGCAGTACGCGACGGCCCGGATCGGCGCGATCCTGGTCACCCTCAACCCGGCCTACGGCGCCCACGAACTGGCCTACGTACTCGGGCACGCGGGAGTCGGCCTGCTGGTCGCCGAGCCCGGGTACCGCGGCGCCGACCACCGCGCGATGGCGGCCGAGGCCGCCGCCCGGTGCCCGGCCCTGCGCCGGACGGTCTGGATCGGCGAAGCCTCCTGGGACGGGCTGCCCGCACCGGAGGACGGGAGCGCCCTCCCCGTACTGCACTGCGACGAGCCGATCAGCATCCAGTACACCTCGGGCACCACCGGCCGGCCCAAGGGCGTCACGCTCTCGCACCGCGGCATCCTCAACAACGGCCGCACCGTCGGCGTCCTGCTCGGCTACACCGAACAGGACCGGATCTGCGTGCCGGTGCCGTTCTACCACTGCTTCGGCATGGTCGTCGGCAACCTCGCCGCCCTCGCCCACGCCGCCTGCGTGGTCATCCCCGGGCCCGGCTTCGAGCCCGCCGCCACCCTGCACGCCGTCGCCACCGAGCGCGCCACCTCGCTGTACGGCGTGCCCACCATGTTCATCGCCGAACTGGGCCTGCCCGACCTCGCCCGCTACGACCTCACCTCGCTGCGCACCGGGATGATGGGCGCAACCCCGTGCCCGGTCGCGGTGATGAAGCGGGTGCTCACCGAGCTGCACATGCCCGAGGTCGCGATCGCGTACGGGATGACCGAGACCTCGCCGGTCTCCACCATGACCCGCCGGGGCGACGACCTGGAGCAGCGGACGGCCACCGTCGGCGCCGTGCTGCCGCACGTCGAGACCAGGGTCGCCGACCCGCTGACCGGGCTGACCGTGCAGCGCGGCGAGCCCGGTGAGCTCTGCACCCGCGGCTACTCGGTGATGCTGGGCTACTGGGACGACCCGGTGCGCACCGCCGAGACCGTCGACGCGGACGGCTGGCTGCACAGCGGCGACCTCGCGGTCATGCGCGAGGACGGCTACGTCACGGTCGTCGGGCGGATCAAGGACATGATCATCCGCGGTGGCGAGAACGTCTCCCCACGGGAGATCGAGGAGTTCCTGCACGCCCACCCCGGCATCTCGGACGTCCAGGTGGTCGGCGTGCCGCACCCGACGCTCGGCGAGGAGATCTGCGCCTGCGTCATCCTGCACGACCCGGCCGCCGGCCTCGGCCGGGCCGAGCTGGCCGCCTACTGCGAAGGACGCCTCGCGCACTACAAGACCCCCCGCCACGTCCACGTGGTGGACGCCTTCCCGATGACCGCCAGCGGCAAGGTCCGCAAGGTCGAGCTGCGGAGCGAGGCGGCCCGCGCCCTCGGCCTCGCGCCATGACCCGGCAGCGCGGACGACCATCCGGGCGACCACCCGGCCGGCGCCTGTGGTGCGTCCCACAACAGGGGGCTCGCCCGCCCCCGCCGGGGTCATCTAGGCTGGATGACGTGCTCATACTCGTCAGCCGTCGCCACGTGGACCTGCTCCGCGTCACGAGCATGTCCTGTCGACGCTCCGGCTGACCCTCGAACCCTCAGCGCGCGGCCCCACCCGGCCCGCATCCCCCTTCCCGGCCCCGTGGCACCCGCCCTACCCGGCGCGGCCCCGGCGTCCCCGGTCACCACCGGGCCCGGCCGGGACGAGACCCAGCGGATGTCACCCATGACGCAGCAGGCTCCCTCCACCCCCTCCTCCACCCCCGGCGCCCCGGCCGCCGGACTCCCGGTGATCGACCTCTCGCTCGCCGACGGCAGCCCGGCGGACCGCACCCGGCTCCACGCCGAGCTGCGCGCCGCCGCCACCGAGGTCGGCTTCTTCCAGCTCACCGGCCACGGCGTCACCGCCGGGGAGACCACCGCGCTGACCGACGCGATGCACGCCTTCTTCGCCCTCCCCGAGGCCGACCGGCTGTCCGTGAGCAACCTCAACTCCCCGCACTTCCGCGGCTACACCCGCACGGGGCACGAACTCACCGGCGGCAGCCGGGACTGGCGGGACCAGCTGGACATCGGGGCGGAACTGCCGCCGCACGTCCCCGAGCCCGGCGAGCCGCCGTACTGGTGGCTGGAGGGCCCGAACCAGTGGCCAGGGGCACTGCCCCGCCTGCGCCCCGCCGCCCTGCACTGGATCGACCGGCTCAGCACCGTCGCCCAGCGCCTGCTGCACGAACTGCTCGCCGCCATCGGCGCCCGCCCCGACTTCTACGACGACGCCTTCGCCGGCCACCCCCACCTGCGGCTGAAGCTCGTCCGCTACCCCGGCACCGCCCCGGACGGCACGGGCCAGGGCGTCGGCGCGCACAAGGACTACGGCTTCATCACCCTGCTGCTCCAGGACAGCGTCGGCGGCCTCCAGGTGGAGCGGCCGGACGGGTCGTTCCTGGAGGTGCCGCCGCTGGAGGGCGCCTTCGTGGTCAACCTCGGCGAGCTGCTGGAGGTCGCCACCGACGGCTACCTCAAGGCCACCAACCACCGGGTGGTGAGCCCGGCCGGTGCCCGCGAACGGTACTCGGTGCCGTTCTTCTACAACCCGAGGCTCGACGCGCACATCGAGCCGCTGGACTTCCCGCACGCGCACCACGCCCCCGGCGCCACCCAGGACCCGGGCAATCCGCTGTTCGCCGATTTCGGACGGAACGAGCTGAAAGGGTACGTAAGGGCGCACCCCGAGGTGACCCGCCGGCACCACGCCGAGCTGCTGGACAGCACCCGCTGACCGGCCCGTCGGCACCGCCGCTGCGACGACCCGTGCGGCGACCCGTGCGATGACCGCGCGATGACCCCTGTGCCCGCCCGCCACTGCGGCGGGCGGGCACAATAGTCGCCATGTCCCGACGAATCACGCGGCCCACCGTCACCGCCGTCACCACTGCCGCCCCCTGCCCCTGCGGTCTGCCCGCACCGTACGGCGACTGCTGCGGCAGGCTGCACCGGGGCGAGAGCGCCGCCCCCACCGCCGAGCTGCTGATGCGCTCGCGCTTCAGCGCCTTCGCCGTCCGCGACGAGTCCTACCTCGTACGGACCTGGCACCCCGCGACCCGGCCGCAGGACACCGGGATCGACCCGGGCCTCCAGTGGGTCCGCCTGGAGATCCACTCCGTCTTCGAGGGCGGCCCCTTCCACACCCACGGCACGGTCGACTTCAGCGCGCACTTCATCGACCGCGGATACCCGGAAGTGCTCCACGAGCACAGCCGGTTCGTCCGCCACGAGGGCGCCTGGGTCTACTTCGACGCCCTGCCCCAGCCCTGACGGTGTGCCTGCGTCGGCCCGTCCCGGCGGGCCGATAAATTTCTTTCGCGGAAACCCGGTACGGATGTCGAAATCCCGGTTCCTGCTTCTACCTACGGGTGAGAGCGCCGGACGGCGGCGCGGGAGAGTACGAGGAGCAGGGCCATGAAGTACATGCTGCTGATGCAGTTCAGCCAGGAGACCACCGACTTCGCGCCGATCGGGGAGTGGACCCCGGAGGAGTTCAAGGCGCACATCGCCTTCATGAAGGACACCAACCTCAAGCTCACCGAGGCCGGCGAACTGGTCGACGCGCAGGGGCTGGCGATGCCGGACACCGCGAAGATCGTCCGCTCGCACGCCGGCGGCACACCCGTGGTCACCGAGGGCCCGTTCGCGGAGACCAAGGAGTTCCTGGCCGGCTGGTGGATCGTCGACTGCGAGACCCCCGAACGGGCCGTGGAGATCGCCGCGTACGTGTCGGCCGCGCCCGGCCCGAAGGGCGAGCCGCTGAACATGCCGATCGAGGTGCGCGAGGTGATGTCCGCCCCGCCCACGGAGCTGTGACGCGGCCGTGACGGCCCCGTCCGGCCCGGGCGCTCCCGTCGGCGACCTGCTGCGCGAACTCGCGCCGCAGGTCGTCGGCGTGCTCACCCGCCGCCACGGCGACTTCGACACCGCCGAGGACGCCGTCCAGGAGGCCCTGCTCGCGGCGGCCGTCCAGTGGCCGGACGAGGGCCTGCCGGACAACCCGCGCGGGTGGCTGATCCAGGTCGCTTCCCGCCGCATGATCGAACAGGTCCGCGGTGAACAGGCCCGGCGCCGCCGCGAGGACCGCTCCGCCCGCGAACTCCCCGCCGACACCTGGACGGCACCGGGGGCGGACGAGCCGGACGCAGGCGGGCAGGACGACACACTGACCCTGCTCTTCCTGTGCTGCCACCCCGCCCTGTCCCCCGCCTCCGCGATCGCCCTCACCCTGCGCTCGGTCGGCGGCCTGACCACGGGCGAGATCGCCCGCGCCTTCCTGGTGCCCGAGGCGACCATGGGGCAGCGGATCAGCCGGGCCAAGCAGAGGATCAAGGCCTCGGGCGTGCCGTTCCGGCTGCCGGAGCAGGCGGAACGGGCGAGCCGGCTCGACGCCGTCCTGCACGTGCTCTACCTGATCTTCAACGAGGGCTACGCCACCAGCACCGGGCCCGAACTGCAACGCGTCGAACTCTCCCGGGAGGCGATCCGGCTCACCCGGGCCGTGCACGCGCTGCTCCCCGCCGACAGCGAGGTCACCGGACTGCTCGCGCTGATGCTGCTGGGCGACGCCCGCAGCGCGGCCCGCACCGGCCCCGACGGCGAGCTGATCCCGCTCGCCGAACAGGACCGCAGCCGCTGGGACGGCGCAGCCATCGACGAGGGCATCGCCCTGATCACCGCCGCCCTGCCGCAGGGCCAGGTCGGCCCGTACCAGGTCCAGGCCGCCATCGCGGCCTGCCACGACGAGGCACCGACGGCGGCGGAGACCGACTGGCCGCAGATCCTGGCGCTTTACGGAGTGCTGGAACACCTGTCGGCCAGCCCGGTCGTCGCCCTGAACCGGGCCGTCGCCGCATCCATGGTGCACGGGCCCGCCGCCGGGCTGGAGATCCTGACCGCCCTGGAGGCGGACGGACGGCTGACGGGCCACCACCGCGTGCACGTGGTCCGGGCCCACCTGCTGGAGCTCTCCGGCGACCGGCAGGGCGCCGCCGCACAGCTCCGCCTGGCGGCAGCCCGCACGGCCAACCTGCCGGAGCGGCACTACCTCACACTGCGGGCGGGGCGGCTAACGGCTAACGGCTAACGGCTAACGGCTAACGGCTAACGGCCGACAGATGACAGATGACAGATGACAGATTCTGTCAGCACGTCTAATCTCTCGCCGCCGCCCCACCCCGCTGAAATACTCCGGCTATGCCAAGCATCTTCGACGACCTGCTGGCCGAAGCCGACGCCGCCCCCATCGAAGGCTGGGACTTCTCCTGGCTGGACGGCCGCGCCACCGAGCAGCGCCCCTCCTGGGGCTACCAGCGGACCATGAGTGAGCGGCTGAGCAGGGTGTCCGCCGCCCTGGACATCCAGACCGGCGGCGGCGAGGTACTCGCCGGCGCACGGCAACTGCCCCCGCTGATGGTGGCCACCGAGTCGTGGCCACCCAACGTCGCCAAGGCGACGCGACTGCTGCACCCGCTCGGCGCCGTCGTCGTCGCCGACCCGGACGAGCCGCCGCTGCCTTTCGCCGACGAAGCGTTCGACCTGGTGACCAGCCGCCACCCGGTGACGGTCTGGTGGGAGGAGATCGCCCGGGTGCTGCGGCCCGGCGGCAGCTATCTCGCCCAGCACGTCGGCCATTCCAGCGTGTTCGAGCTCGTCGAGTACTTCCTCGGACCGCAGCCGGAGGCCTCCCGCCGCGGACGGCACCCCGACGACGCCCGCCGGGATGCCACCGTGGCCGGGCTGGAGGTGGTGGACCTGCGCTTCGAGTCCCTGCGGACGGAGTTCCTCGACATCGGCGCGGTGGTCTACTTCCTGCGCAAGGTGATCTGGATGGTCCCGGGCTTCACCGTGGACGGCCACCGCGAGCGGCTGCGGGAACTGCACGAGCAGATCGAGCGCGAGGGCCCGTTCGTCGCCCACTCGACCCGCTACCTGATCGAGGCCCGCAAGCCCGCCTGAACAACACCGCGGCCCGCAGCCCGCGGCGCGAGGGCGCTGCGGACTGCGGACTGCGGACTGCGGACTGCGCCGGCCGGTCAGCCGTTGGGCAGGATCACCGCACGGCCGTTGATCTTTCCGGCGTGCAGCCGCTCGTAGGCGAGCGGGGCCTCGTCGATGCCGTACGTCTCCACGTGGACGTTCACCGCGCCGGCCCGGGCGAGGTCCAGGACCTCGATCAGCTCCGAGCGGGTGCCCCAGTACGGGGCGGCGACCGAGACTTCGTAGGGCAGCGTGCCGAAGCCCACGGCGAGGCTGCCGCCGCCGATGCCGACGATCGTCACGTCGCCCTCGGCGGCAGCCATCGCGCCGGCGGCGGCCGTGGTCGGCGGGGCTCCGACGAAGTCCAGGACCACCTGGGCGCCGACGCCACCCGTCAGTCCGCGGACCTTCGCGGCCGCCGAGGCATCCGAGAGCACCGTCTCGTGCGCGCCGACGGTGCGAGCCAGCGCCAGCTTCTCCTCCGTCACGTCCAGTGCGATCACCCGGGCGGCGGTCATCGCGCGCAGCAGCTGGATCGCCACGTGCCCGAGGCCGCCGGTGCCGATCACCACGGCCGTGCTGCCGGGCAGCAGCTTGCCGAGCGAGCGCTTGATCGCGTGGTACGGCGTCAGGCCGGCGTCGGTCAGCGGCACGGCCTGTACCGGGTCGAGGCCGCCGAGCGGCACGAGGTGGCGCGGGTTGTCGACGACCATGTACTCGGCCATCGCGCCGGGGGCGCCGAGGCCGGGCGGGCGGATGGCGAGTTCGGCGGCCCGCAGGCAGTAGTTCTCCTTGCCCTCCGCGCACTTGGCGCAGCTGCCGCAGCCCCACGGCCCGTACACGGCGACCGCGTCGCCCTCGGCGAAGCCGGTGACGCCCGCGCCCAGGGCGGCGACGGTGCCGACTCCCTCGTGTCCGAGGGTGAGCGGCAGCGGGAACGGCAACTGCTCGGCCGGCCAGCTCATCACCGCGATGTCGGAGTGGCACACCCCGGCCGCGGTGACCTTGAGCAGTACCTGCCCCGGTCCGGGCTCCGGATCGGGAACGGTGACCACCTCGGGGGCCGAGCCGACCGTGCGGTACTGGACTGCCTTCATGATTCGTACTCCTTGCCTTCGGACTGCCCCCCGGTGTCGGGTCGGTCAGCGGGCCGCGTAGGCGCCGTCGACCAGGTGGTAGCTGCCGTGGACGAAGGAGGCCCGGTCGGACAGCAGGAAGGCGGTCAGTTCGGCGACCTCCTCGGCGCGGCCGAGCCGGCCGGCGGGGTGCAGCGCGATCAGGGCGTCGCGGGCGGCCGTGTCGGCGTTCTGGAGCAGCGGGGTGTCGATGAAGCCGGGCCCGACGGCGTTGATCCGGATGCCCTGTGCCGCGTACTCCAGGGCCGCGGTCTTGGTGAGGCCGACCACGCCGTGCTTGGCAGCGGCGTACGCGGGCGAGCCGGCGAAGCCGTTGGTGCCGAGGATGGAGGCCATGTTGACCACGGCGCCGCCGCCCGCTGCGAGGATGGCGGGGATCTCGTAGCGCAGGGAGTAGAAGACGCCGTCCAGGTTGGTCGCCAGCACCCGGCGCCACGACTCGGGCTCGTACTCGCCGGTGGGCGCGGAGTCGCCGCCGATGCCGGCGTTGTTGACGGCCAGGTGCAGCCCGCCGAGGCTGTCCACGGTTTCCTGGACGGCGGCCCGCACGGACTCCGGGTCGGTGACGTCGACGGCCACGGCGAGGGTGCGGGCGCCGTCGGCCGCCAGTTCGGCGGCGGCCTTGCGGGCGCCCTCCAGGTTGAAGTCGGCGACGGCGACCGCCGCACCGCCCGCGGCGAGCCGGCGGGCCACGGCGAGGCCGATGCCGGAGGCGCCGCCGGTGACCAGTGCGGTCCGGCCGGCGAATTCCCGGGTGTAGTCGTTGACGGTCATGGTCGGTGTTCCTTCCGTACGGTTGCGTGCCTGGTGGGCACGCCGGTCAAGCGGCCGGGCCGTGGGGTGGTGGCTCTGCCGCGAGCACCTCGAAGGCCTGCTCCACCAGTTCGGGCAGATCACCCGCGGCCGTCGTCGCCTCCGGGTGCCGGACCCAGGCGCGGGCGGCGGCCTGGAGGGCGGCGACGCCGAGGCCGATGGCGACGGCGGGCCGCAGGTCGCGTTCGGCGTCCAGCCCGAGGCGGCCGGCGGCGATCCGGATGGACGCCTCCTCCGCCTCGACGCAGATCCACCGGTACGCGGCGGTCAGCGCCGGCTCGGCGGCGATCAGCCCGATCAGTTCCCGGACGCCGGGGCGCCGGTGCCAGGCGGGGTGCTCGTCGTCGCGCAGCCAGTCCCGCAGGGCCGCGCGGTACGCGGTCAGCGGGGTTTCGGCGGCGGGGCGGGCGGCCAGCGCCGCGTTGATCCGGCCGAAGTCGGCGCGCAGGCAGTCCAGCACGGCGTCCTCCCGGGAGGGGAAGTACCGGCTGAAGGTGCGCCGGGAGACGTCGGCCCGCTCGGTGATGTCCTCGACGGACACAGCGGCGAGGCCCCGGTCCAGGACCAGGCTCAGGGCTGCGTCGGCGAGCGCCTCGCGGGTGCGGCGCGCCTTGCGGTCACGTCGGCCCTCGGGGGTTTCGCCTGCCTTCTCGATGCTCACGCCACCCACCGTACTCCCAAAAATGTCCCGGCGGGACATGAGTCCCGCCGGGACATTCCCAGGCCGTCACCGGCTCGGCCCAGACCCAGGCCCGGACCCAACCCCAGGCCCGGACTCAGCCCAGGGAGGCCTGCCACTCCGCGCGGTAGTCGTCGAAGATCTCCTTCAGGTGGTGGCCGATCTTGAGGTAGTCGAGGTCGTCGAGGTTCGCCAGCGAGACCCGCACCGACCACTCCGGCCCGTCGAAACCGCCGCCGTTGAGCAGCACCACCCCGGTCTGCTCGGCGAGACGGAACAGCGGTTCGGTGGGTTCGTACGTCTTCAGCAGGTACGCCGCGAAGTCGGGGCCGGCCACCCGCTCGGCCTCGGCGAGCAGGTCGAGTTCGACGTAGTAGCCGGCCCGCTGCGGGTCGTCGGCGATCCGCATCCCGGAGCCCTCCAACAGCAGGTCCAGGCGCTCGCGGACGATGGCCTGCACCTTCGCCTTGTACGCCTTGCCCTCGGGCAGCAGCGCGAACAGCGAGAACAGCGCCATCTGGACCTGCTGCGGGAGGCTCAGCCCGGCGGTGTGGTTGAGCGCCACCTGGCGGGAGTCGGCGACCAGCCGGTCGATGAACCTGATCTTCTCCGGATCCAGGCTGAGCGTGCCGTAGCGCAGGGCGAGGCGGTCCTTCTCGGCCTGCGGGAGGGCCGCGATCTGCTCGTCGACCACGTTGTCGCGGTCCAGGCCGATGACGCCGAGGCGGTGCCCGGTGGCGCCGTAGTGCTTGGAGTACGAGTAGACCAGCATCGTGTTGCGCGGCAGGTCGGCGGCGATCGTCCGGAACCCGTCGACGAAGGTGCCGTAGACGTCGTCGGTGACGATGACCAGGTTCGGGTTGCTCTCCGCGACGATCTGCGCGATCTGCTCGGTGACCCGGGCGGACAGTGCCAGCGACGGCGGGTTGCTCGGGTTGACCAGGCAGACCAGCCGGACGGCCGGGTCGGCCAGCTTGGCGACCTCCTCCGGCGGGTAGCGCCACTCGCGCACGCCCCGCTCGGCGAAGCGGTTGGCCTCGACCCTGACGACGTCGAAGCCGTAGGTGTCGAGTTCGGCGATCTCGATGTACGGGGTGAAGACGGGCACCATCAGCGCGATCCGGTCGCCCTTGCGCAGCACCCCGTTCTTCAGCAGCGAGTCGAAGATGTAGCACATCGCGGCCGTGCCGCCCTCGGTGGCGAACAGCTCGGGCTGCGTCCCGGCCGGCGGCCGGCCGGCCATCAGCTCCTCCTGGAGGTAGCCGCGGACGACCTGCTCGGTGTGCACGAGCATCCGGTCCGGCACGGGGTAGTTGTCGCCGATGGCGGAGTCGGTGAGCTCGTGGATCCAGGCGTTGCGGTCGAAGCCGAAGCGGTCCACGGCGAGGTTCACGCTCGCCCGCAGCAGTTCGATCCCGGGCAGTGCGGGGTTGCTGCGGACGAAGGCGTCGAAGCGCTCCGCCGACCCGGTCTCCTCCGGCATGCCGCCGAGGTTGTCGGCCGTCCAGACCCGGCGGCTCTCGCTGAGCGCGAAGTGGCCGAGCGCGAGGTAGGCCTCCCGCGGGCCGGTGGCGACCCAGTTCGGGTTGCCGCGCCCGGCGTTGAGCATGTGGGCGGTGGACTTGCCCTTCTGGCCGGGCTCGTCCTGCTGGTAGACCTCGGCGAGCCGGATGAACTCGCCCTTGAGTTCGAAGGGGCTGAGCTGCGCGAGCCGGTGGATGTCGGCCCGGCTGATCGAAGGCTTGCTCATCGGTTCTCTCTCCTAGCCGAGCAGGGCGACGATGATCGCGCCCCAGATGGTCAGCAGCACGTTTCCGGCCGCGTACGGGATGGTGTAGCCGAGGGTCGGGATCTGGCTGCGCGCCGACTCGTTGATGGCGCCGATCGCGGCCGTGGTGGTCTGGGCGCCGGCCACCACGCCCATCAGGATCGGCGTACGGATCCTCAGCACGAAGTGCCCGAACAGCAGGCCGACGATCAGCGGCACCACGGTGGCCACCGCGCCCCACACCAGCAGCCCCCAACCGGCCTGCGAGAGACCGCTGGTGAAGCTCGGTCCGGCGTTGATCCCGACGATCGCGACGAACGCGCAGAGCCCGAAGGTGTCCATGAACCACTGGGCGCCGGGCGGCACGTTGCCGTACGTCGGGTACCTGCCGCGGATCCAGCCGAAGACCAGGCCCATGATCAGCGCACCGCCCGAGGTGGAGAGGCTGATCGGCACGCCGCCCGCGGTCAGCGCCGGGATGCCGATGCAGCCGCCCAGGAAGATGCCGAGGCCCACCCAGACCATGTCGGTCGCGAAGCTCGTCGGCACCGGCTTGCCGAGTGCCTCGCAGGCCGGGTCGACCAGCCGCTTGGGGCCGGTCAGCACGAGGGTGTCGCCGCGTTCCAGCTCGGTGGAGAGCCGGTAGGGGAACTCCGCGCCCGAGCGGTAGACCTTGTCGATGAAGACGCCGACCATGAACGGCTCGCGGCGGACCTGGGCCACCGTCATGCCGAGGTACTTCTTCTCCGAGACCACCACGTGCAGGTTCTCGGTCCGGTAGCTCAGCAGCCCGGCGTCGTCACTCTCCGGACCGATGTGCGCGGCGGGGTCGAACTCGACCAGGTCGTGCCGGAGCGCGCTGACCGCGATCACGTCACCCGCCCGGAGCACGGTCTGCTGGTCGTGCTCCAGGATCTTCCCGTCCCGACGCACCCGGGTCAGGTAGATCCGGCGCCCGCGCTCCCTCTGCTGGGCCTCGATGTCGTCGACGGTGCGGCCGACGAAGCCGTTGGCGGCCACCGTGAAGGCGCGCAGCACCACCTCGTAGTAGCCCTCGGCGAGGTCCGGGTCGCTCTCCGGGGCGTCGAGTTCGACGGCCAGCGCCCGGCTGTCGGCGGCCAGGTCGCTGTGCAGCAGCCGGGGAGCGATGTTAGCCAGCAGGATCGCGCAGAGGATGGTGCCGAGCGGGTAGGTGACCGCGTACGCGACCGGGACGAGGTTCTGCTGCTCCTGGATCTGGTCGGCGCTCAGGCCCTGGATCTGGCCGATCGCGTCCTGGGCCACACCGATGACGGCGGACTGGGTGAGCGCGCCGCCGAGCAGCCCGGCGCCGAGGCCGGGGCCGTAGCCGAGCATCTCCGCGAAGCCCCAGCAGACCAGCAGTCCGGACACGCAGACCACGACGGCGACCGCGACCTGCGGCAGGCCGTCCCGCTTGAGGCCGCGGAAGAACTGCGGGCCGACCTTGTAGCCGAGGGCGAACAGGAACATGATGAAGAACACCGACTTCACGGTGCCGTTGACGGGCACGTCGGTGACCCACCCGGTGAACAGGCCCGCGACCAGGCAGCCGGTGACGGAGCCGAGGCCGATCGCCCGGTAGTGGATCTTCCCGATCAGGAAGCCGATCGAGATGGTCAGGAAGATCAGCAGTTCCGGGTAGGGCTTGAAGACGTGGTCGGTGATCCAGTCCACGGGTCCCCCTTCTTGGTGATGCGTCGCGCTTCCTGGTGGTGCGTCGCGCCGGGAGCGGGATCACGCTCCCAGGAAGCCGACCAGGATCGGTCCGGTAAGCGGGAGCAGGAAGTTCGACATGGTGTAGGTGATCGTGTAGCCGAGCACCGGCACGCTGCTCTGGGCCACGTTGGTGATCGCGGTGATGGCGGGTGTGCTGCACTGCTGGCCCGCGATGGCGCCGACCAGGATCGGCGGCTCGATCTTCAGCAGCTTGCGGCCGATGAACAGCGAGACCATCGCCGGGACGGTGACCATGAGGACCCCGGAGACCGGGAGCAGCACCGGGTACTCCTTGAGCAGCGCGGCCGCGTCCGGGCCGGCCGCGAGTCCGGTGACCGCGATGAAGACGGACAGGCCGAGGTCCTTGGCGGTCTGCGCGGCCACCGGCGGGTAGGCACCGAAGGTCGGGTGCTGGGCGCGCAGCCAACCGAAGACCAGGCCGGCGATCAGGCAGCCGCCGCCGGTGCCGAGCGCGAGCGCGGCGTCGCCCAGGTTCACGGTGATCATGCCGATCAGCACGCCGAGGCAGATGCCGAGGCTGATGTAGATGTAGTCGGCGGTGTCCTGGCGGACGGTCGCGCCGATCCGCCCGGCGAAGCGCTCGACGGCCGAACGGGCGCCGACCACCGTCAGCGTGTCGCCGCGGTGCAGCTCGGTCTCGGAGACGGCCGGCAGGTGGTGGTCGACGCGCTGGATGTCGGTGAGGTAGACGCCCGCGGTGGCCTCGGCCTGCTCGGTGCGCAGCTCGGCGATCGTCCGGCCGGCGAAGTCCTTGCTGGTGACGACGATGTCCCGGACGGCCAGCGGGCTGTCCAGGCCGGGCACGCCGGAGGTCTCGGGTCCGAGTTCGTGGCCGGTGTCGATGACGGCCTCGCGTCGGCCCACCAGGAGGACCCGGTCGCCGCGCCGGAGTTCGACGCCGTCGTCCGGTTCGACGGCCTGGTTGTCGCGCCTGATGCCCTCGACGGTCACCGATCCGGGCTGCAGGGCCTCGATCTGCCGGACGCTGCTGCCCTCGCCCTGCGAGACCAGGTAGATCCGGCCGACCAGGGCGGGAAGCGCGGCCTGCTCGTCCGGCCCGAGGGTCGCGTCGCCGCCGCGCATCTTCTCCCAGACGGCCCGGGAGGCCTCGGGAAGCTTGATCCGCATCATCATCGGGATGATCTGGCTGGTCAGCAGGACGATGCTGACCAGGCCGAACAGGTAGCAGACCGAGTACGCGGCAGCCACGTGGTTCTGCAGCTCGGTGATCTGGTCGGCGCTCAGCCCGCCCAGCTGGCCGATCGCCTCCTGCGCCGTACCGACGACGGCGGACTCGGTGGCGGCGCCGGCCAGGATGCCCGCGGCCGTGCCGACGTCCAGGTCGAAGGCCTTGGCGATGCCGAAGGCCATGGCGACCACGAGGACCGCCTCGACCGCGCACAGGATGCCGAAGCGCAGGCCCTTGGCGTTGAGATTGGCGAAGAACTGGGGGCCGGCCATGTAGCCGAGCGAGAAGATGAACAGGGCGAAGGCCACGTTCTTCACGTCGCTGTTGACGCTGACGTGGCGGCTGCCGATCAGCATCGCGACGATCAGGGTGCCGCAGATGCCGCCGAGCTGGATCGGGCCGACCCGGAGTTTGCCGACCAGGTAGCCCAGGGCCAGGCAGGTGAACAGCGCGAGGACGGCGTTCTCCCGGAGCAGGCTCACCTGCTCCGCCACCGGGGTGGGGCGGGCGCTGTTCGGGTACGGCGCAAGAGTTCTCTGATCATGTGTCCGATTACATCGAAAATCGGACATATTGATCCATTTGACACGCCGTAGGACTCAGGTCGGCTCAGGTCGGCTCGGGGTGGAAGCGGTGGAGGCCCTTGCGGTCGTAGTACGTCGTCATGCCGAAGCCGAACAGCAGCGCCGCGACCACCCCGATCGTGATCATGATCCAGGCGCGGGCCAGCCCGGCGTCCGCCTGCGCCCCGAAGTAGAGGATCGCCCGCACGCCGTCGCTCAGCTGCCGCATCGGCTCGAACACCGACAGCACCCGGTAGAAGGAGGGCAGCGCCTGCAACGGAATGGTCGCCCCGGAGGACGGCAGCGAGAGCGCGATGAAGATGAACATGCTGATCAGCTGCCCGATCCCGCCGAAGGCCGCCACCAGGGCCTGCACCCCGAGCCCCACCGCCGCGCTCGCGCAGACCGAGAACACCCACAGCAGCGGCAGGTGCGAGGCGTCCATGTCCAGGATCACCACGGTCGCCAGCATCACCAGACTGGACGTCAGCACGGACAGCACGACCGACATCACACTGGTGACGGCCAGCGTCTGGGTCCGGCTGATCCGCACCGGCGGACGCTGGGTGCGCAGCGGTCCGAGCTCACTGGCGGCGTACCCGAGGGCGGTGTCGACGCCGTTGCTGATGATGTTCGCGCCCAGGAATCCGCAGAGCACCAGCAGCAGGGTGTAGTAGAACGCCGTCAGTCCCAGTCCGCTGTGCGGGCCGATCGGGTGGCCGACCTCGACGTCGACCGTCACCGGATCGGCCAGCAGGAGCTGCGCCGCGTTGCTCGCCCCGCCGGCCTGCAGCTGCCCCTGCGCCGCGGCCTGCGCGGTCAGGGTCTCGCCGAGCTGCAAGGAGGCCTGGTGCGCTGCCTGCTGGGAGATGGACGAGGCCAGCGAGGACGCCAGACTGCCCACCCCGGGGTTGGTGAGCACCGTGATCGTCGGCCGGGCCGGTGCCCGCTGCACCGAGGCACCGAGCGCGGCCACCGCCGCGGTGAATCCCGCCGGGACCTCCAGCGCGCCGGTCAGCCTGCCCGAGGCGAGCTGCTCGTTCGCGGCCGCCCGGTCGAGCACCCGCCAGGAGACGTACCCCTGCGGATCCGGTGCGGCCGCGATGCCGGCGGTGACCTGGGCCCCGAGGTTCACCGGCCGGCCCGCCACCGGGGCGCCCTCGTCGGAGTTGACCAGGCCGATCGGCAGCCGGTGCAGGTCGGTGCGCGGGTTGAGGATGCCGCCCATGTAGAGCAGCGAGAGCAGCAGTGCCAGCAGCCCGACGATGACCGTCGGCACCACCCAGACCTTGGGGTTGCGCAGCACCTGCCAGGCGCTCACCCCGGCGCCGCCCTGATTCGGAGTCATGGCTCTCCCGCACACGTCGGTCGGTGGCCCCCGCCCGAACGTAGCCGGTCGAGGCGGCCTTGCCCCGGCGCCTCGCCCGCGCCGGGGCAGGCCGGTCGCACGGTTGGCCGGTCCGCCGCCGGGCCGGGCGCCGCGCCCCCCAGGGCCCGCCTGTCGCGTTCCTCGGGAGGCCAGCCGGGCTACCCGGCGACCAGGGCGTCCGCAGGGTCGAGGTCCCGTGCGAGCCGGCGCAGGTGCGGCCCGTAGTCCGGGTCGGCGAGCGCCGCCGCGAACTGCGCGGTGAGGTAGGCGAGCGGGTTGCCCGTGTCGTACCACTGCCCCCGGATGACCTGCCCGTACACCGCGCGGGTGGCGGCGAACGCGTTGATGGCGTCGGTCAGGTAGATCTCGCCCGCCCCGGTCCAGCGGCCGGTCTGCTCGCGCAGCTCGTCGATGATGCCGGGGGTGATCACGTAGCCGCCGATCGCCGCGAAGTGGGACGGCGCCTCCTCCGGCCGGGGCTTCTCCACCAGCCCGGTGATCCGCAGCAGACCGCCGTCGAACTCCTCCTTCACCACCGGCACGCCGTACCGCTGGGAGTCCCCCGGCTGCATCGGCATCAGGGCGAGGACGGGCGAGTTGGTCGCGTTGTACGCGGCGATCAGCTGCTGGGCGCGCGGCACGTGGGCCACGAACACGTCGTCCGGCCAGAGCACGAGCATCGGCTCGTCGCCGGAGTTGCGTGCCGCGTTGAGCACCGGCGTGCCGTTGCCGTAGGGGCCGTGCTGGTCGAGGTAGGTGATGTGGCCGCGCCGGCTGAGCTCGCCGACCTCCTGCACCGCGTCCGCGTACGCCGCCTTGCCGTCCGCGCGCAACTGGGCCACCAGGGCGGGATTGGGCCGGAAGTGCTCCTGGATCAGCGACTTGCCACCGGAGACGACGATGGTGATGTCCGTGATGCCGGACGCCACCAGCTCGCGGACGGTGTGCTCGATCACCGGTCGGTCGCCGACCGGCAGCATCTCCTTGGGGATGGCCTTGGTCAGCGGCAGCAGGCGGGAACCGAGGCCGGCGGCGGGGATGACGGCACGGCGGATGGGCTGGGGCATGCGGTCCTTCATTCGTTCGGGGCCGGACTTCGGCGGATGGCACGACGCACGCCGACGCTACCAACGATGACCACTTGATCACTCAGGGTGCCCGCCGGGCCGGCGCCCGCACTCCGGGCGGGAACTGTCACACTGCTACTGTCACAGCGGGAGTGTCCCGCACGAGTCCCCGGCCGCACCGGCCCCGAGCAGCGGAGGCACCGCGCCATGTCCGCCACCCCCGCCACGCCCGCCACCCCCGAAACGCCCACCGCTCCGCTGCGGCTGACCGTCGACGAACTGGCCGCGCGGGCCGGGGTCACCGTCCGGACGCTGCGCTTCTACAGCAGCAAGGGGCTGCTGCCGCCCCCGGAGCTCGGGGCGCGCCGGGTGGGGCTGTACGGGGTGGAGCACCTGGACCGGCTGGAGCTGATCGAGGAGCTTCAACGGCAGGGCCTGACACTGGCCGCGATCGAACGCTACCTGGCCCAACTGCCCGCCGACATCAGCTCACTGGACCTCGCCATCCACCGCGCCCTGGTCGCCTCCTGGACGCCGGAGGCCGCCGAGGAGGCGACCAGGGCGCAGGTGGAGCGGCGGGCCGGGCGGGCGCTCTCGGAGGCGCACGTCGCACAGTTGGCGGCGATGGGCGCGCTGGAGCGGACGGCGGACCCGGACGTGTTCCGGGTCGACCCGGGGCTGCTGCCGCTGGGGGTACGGGTGCTGGACGTACCGATCCCGCTGGAGACGCTGGTGGCCGCCCGCGCGGTGGTGCTCCGGCACAGCCGGGCGACCGCGCACGAGCTGCACCGGCTGTTCCGGGAGGCGGTCTGGAAGCCGTACCGGGAGAGCGACCCGGCTCCGGAGGAGCTGGAGCGGATGAAGGGACTGACCGACCACATCCAGCCGATGATCGCGCAGGCGCTGGTCACGGCGTTCCAGCGGTCGCTGCGCGAGGAGCTGGGCGGCGCCGCGCGCGGGGAGTGAGGCCCGTACGCGGCGCCGACAGGTGGCCGGCCGGCCTTGGAACGGTCAGTCCTGGAAGCTGCCGCCCTCGGTGGCGAGCCGCTCCAGCAGGGCGGGCGGCCTGAAGCGCTCGCCGTAGGCGGCTGCCAACTCGTGGGCACGGGCGGTGAATCCGGGCAGGCCGCCGGTGTAGCCGTTGATGTACTGGAGCACGCCGCCCGTCCAGGCGGGGAAGCCGATGCCGAGGATCGAGCCGACGTTGGCGTCCGCGACGGAGGTGAGCACGCCCTCCTCCAGGCAGCGGACGGAGTCCAGGGCCTCGGCGAAGAGCATCCGCTCCCGCATGTCCTCGAACGGGATCTGCGCGCCCTCCCGGGTGAAGTGCTCGCGCAGGCCCGGCCAGAGGCGGGTGCGGCGGCCGTCCTCGTACTCGTAGAAGCCCGCGCCGCCGCTGCGGCCGGGGCGGGCGAACTCGTCGACCATCCGGTCGACCACGGTGTCCGCCGGGTGGGCGGCCCAGCTGCCGCCGGCCTCCTCGACCGCCCGCCGGGTCTCGTTGCGGATCTTGCGGGGCAGCGTGAGGGTGAGCTCGTCCAGCAGGGAGAGCACCTTGGCCGGGTAGCCGGCCTGGGCTGCGGCCTGCTCGACCGAGGCCGGGTCCAGGCCCTCGCCGACCATGGCGACGCCCTCGTTGATGAACTGGCCGATGACGCGGGAGGTGAAGAAGCCGCGCGAGTCGTTGACCACGATCGGCGTCTTGTTGATCAGGCGGACCAGGTCGAAGGCGCGGGCGAGGGCCTCGTCACCGCTCTCCGGGCCCCGGATGATCTCCACCAGCGGCATCCTGTCGACCGGCGAGAAGAAGTGCAGGCCGATGAAGTCCGCCCGCCGCTCGACGCCTTCGGCGAGCAGGCCGATCGGGAGCGTGGAGGTGTTCGAGCAGAGCAGCGCGTCCGCCGCGACGACCTGCTGGACCTCCTGGAAGACCTTGTGCTTGAGCTCGGGGTTCTCGAAGACGGCCTCGATCACGACGTCGCAGCCGGCCAGGTCGGCGGCGTCCGCCGTCGGGGTGATCCGGGTCAGCAGGTCGTCGCGCTGCGCCGCCGTGGAGCGGCCGCGCGCGACCGCCTTGTCCAGCACTCCGGCGGAGTAGGCCTTTCCGCGCTCGGCGGCCTCCACGGTGACGTCCTTGAGCAGGACCTCGACGCCGGCCCGGGCGACGGAGTAGGCGATGCCGGCGCCCATCATGCCGGCACCGAGCACGGCGACCCTGCGCACCTCACGCTTCGGGACGTCCTTCGGGCGCCCCGCACCGGAGTTGACGGCGTTCATGTCGAAGAACAGCGCCTGGATCATGTTCTTCGAGGTCTGCCCGCAGGCCAGCTCGGTGAAGTAGCGGGACTCGATCGCCATCGCGGTGTCCACGTCCACCTGGGCGCTCTCCACCGCCGCCGCGAGCACGTTGCGCGGGGCCGGATACGGCGCCCCGGCCAGCTGCTTGCGCAGGCCGGCCGGGAAGGCCGGCAGGTTGGCGGCGAACGCCGGCGTGGCCGGAGTGCCGCCGGGGATCCGGTAGCCCTTGACGTCCCAGCGCTGGACGGAGACCGGGTTGGCCTCGATGAAGGCACGGGCCTTGGCGATCAACTCCTCCGGGGTGGCGGCGAGTTCGTCGACCAGGCCGGTCTCCAGCGCCTGTGCCGGGCGGTACTGCCGGCCCTGCAGCAGCACCTTGAGCAGAGCGTCCGCGATGCCCAGCATCCTGACCGTACGCACGACACCGCCGCCGCCCGGGAGCAGCCCGAGGGTGACCTCCGGAAGCCCGATCCGGCTGCCGGGTGCCTCCAGTGCGATCCGGTGGTGACAGGCGAGTGCGATCTCCAGGCCGCCGCCGAGCGCACTGCCGTTGATCGCGGCGACCACGGGCTTGCCCAGCGTCTCCAGGGTGCGCAGCGCTCGCTTCATCCGCATCGAGGACTCGAACAGTTCCCCCGCGTCCTCCGGGCGGGTGGCGGAGATCAGCCGCAGGTCACCGCCGGCGAAGAAGGTCTTCTTGGCCGAGGTGACGATGATGCCGCGCACGCCGTCGGCCTCGGCGGCGAGCCGTGCCATCACGCTCTCCAGGGCGTCCCGGAAGGCGGCGTTCATGGTGTTGACGGACTGCGCCGGGTCGTCGAGGACGAGCGTGACCACGCCGTCCGCGTCCTGCTCCCAGCGGATGGCGGGGGCGGGGGCGGCGACGAGGGCGGGGGCGCTGTCGGTCGTCTGGGGTGTCTCGGACATGTGGGGTCTCTCCAGAGGGCAGGCGGGCCGGAAGGGGATCAGGCGAGGCGCTCGACGACGGTGGCGATGCCCATGCCGCCGCCCACGCAGAGCGTCGCCAGGCCGTAGCGCAGGTCCCGTCGCTCCAGCTCGTCGATGAGGGTGCCGAGGATCATCGCGCCGGTGGCGCCGAGCGGGTGGCCCATCGCGATGGCACCGCCGTTGACGTTGACCTGGTCGTGCCGGAAGCCGAGTTCGCGCATGAAGCGCAGCACGACGGCGGCGAACGCCTCGTTGATCTCGACCAGGTCGATGTCGGCCGCGGTCAGTCCGGCCTTGGCGAGGGCCTTGCGGGTGGCGGGCGCCGGACCGGTCAGCATGATGGTGGGCTCGGAGCCGGAGACGGCGGCCGAGACGATCCGGGCGCGCGGGCGCAGCCCGTACCGCTCGCCGATCTCGGGCGAGCCGATGGCGACCAGGGCAGCGCCGTCGACGATGCCGGAGGAGTTGCCGGCGTGGTGCACGTGGTCGATCGCCTCGACCCAGTGGTACTTCTGCAGGGCGACGGCGTCGAAGCCGCCCGCGTCGCCGATGCCGGCGAAGGAGGGCTTGAGGGCGGCGAGGGTCTCCACCGTGGTGCCGGGGCGGATGAACTCGTCGTGGCCGAGGACGACGAGGCCGTTGCGGTCCCTGACCGGGACGACGGAGCGCTCGAAGAGGCCGTCGGCCCAGGCCTTGGCGGCGCGGGCCTGGGACTCGGCGGCGTAGGCGTCCACATCGGTGCGGGAGAGGCCCTCGATGGTGGCGATCAGGTCGGCGCCGATGCCCTGCGGAACGAAGCGGGTCTCGTAGCTGGTCATCGGGTCCATCGCCCAGGCGCCGCCGTCGGAGCCCATCGGCACCCGGGACATCGACTCGACGCCGCCGGCCAGGATGAGATCCTCCCAGCCCGAACGGACCTTGGCGGCAGCCATGTTGACGGCCTCCAGGCCGGAGGCGCAGAAGCGGTTCTCCTGCACGCCGGCGACGGTGTCGGGCAGTCCGGCCGCGATGGCGGCGATCCGGGCGATGTCGGATCCCTGGTCACCGATCGGGCTGACCACGCCGAGCACGATGTCGTCGACGGCGGCCGGGTCCAGACCGGGGAAGCGGCGGCGCAGTTCGTGGATCAGGCCGACGACCAGGTCGATCGGCTTGGTGCCGTGCAGGGAGCCGGTGGCCTTGCCCCGGCCGCGCGGGGTGCGGACCGCGTCGTAGACGTACGCTTCGGTGGTCACGGTGGTTGCCTTTCGAGGGTGTGGTTTCGCGGAGCGGTCGGGGTCGCGGTGCGGTCGGCGGGCGGACGCCGGGGTTCAACCGAGCAGGGAGCGGCCGATGATCTCCTTCATGATCTCCGTGGTGCCGCCGTAGATGGTCTGGATCCGGCCGTCGGTGAACGCCTTGGCAACCGGGTACTCGGCCATGTAGCCGTACCCGCCGTGGAGTTGGAGGCACCGGTCGGCGGTGCGCTTCTGCAGTTCGGTGGCCCACCACTTGGCCATCGAGGCGTCCACCGGGGTGAGCGCGTACCGGTTGTGCTCGGTGATGCAGCGGTCGACGAAGGCGCGGGTGACGGCGCACTCGGTGGCGAGTTCGGCGATCTCGAAGCGGACGTGCTGGAGCTTGCCGAGCGGCCGGCCGAACGCCTCCCGCTGCTTGACGTGGTCGGTGGTGATCTCGACCAGGTACTCGGCGCCGGCGATCGCCGCGACCGCGATGGCCAGCCGCTCCTGCGCGAGGTTGCGCATCAGGCTGACGAAGGCGCCGTTCTCCTCCCCCAGCAGGTTGGCCTTCGGGACGCGGACGTCGTGGAAGAACAACTCGGCGGTGTCCTGGGCCTTCTGGCCGATCTTGTCCAGGTTGCGGCCGCGCTCGAAGCCGGGCATGCCGCGTTCGACGACGAGCAGGCTCAGGCCGTGCGCGCCGCCTTCGGGGGTGGTGCGGGCGACCACGACGACGAGGTCGGCGAGGATCCCGTTCGAGATGAAGGTCTTGGAGCCGTTCAGCAGGTAGTGGTCGCCCTGGTCGAGGGCGTGGGTGCGGATGGCCTGGAGGTCCGAGCCGGTGCCCGGCTCGGTCATCGCGATGGCGGTGATGATCTCGCCGGTGCAGAATCCCGGGAGCCAGCGGCGACGCTGCTCGTCGTTCGCGAGCGAGGTCAGGTACGGGCCGATGATGTCGTTGTGCAGGCCCAGCGCCAGGCCGGAGGCCCCGGCCCGGGTGAACTCCTCGGCGAGGACGGCGCTGTGGCGGAAGTCCTGACTGCCCCCGCCGCCGTACTCCTCGGGCACGGCGAGACCGAGCAGGCCCCGGGCACCGGCGGCCGTCCAGGCCGAGCGGTCGACGATGCCGGCGCGCTCCCAGCGGTCGTGGTGCGGGAGCACCTCCTTGGCGAGGAAGGCCCTGACCGTCTCCCGGAAGGCTTCGTGCTCCTCGGTGTAGATGTCTCGCTGCACTGCGGTGTCCTCTCGGCGCGGCCGGGCGGTGGAGATCGGGGAGGCGGGGGCGGGGGCGGTGACAGGACGCTCAGGAGCGGCCGAGGCCGGGGACGTCCCAGTCGCGGGCGATGTCGGCGGTGTCGGCGCCGGGGCGGGCGGGAGGCCGGCGCAGCGTCCCCGGGGTGGCGGAGAAGCGCGGGGCGGGAGCGGGCTGGGTGATGCCCGCGAACTCGGTGTACGTCCCGCGCGCCACCAGGTGCGGGTGCGCGGCTGCCTGACGCATCGTCAGGACGGGCTCCACGCAGGCGTCGGTGCCCGCGAAGACAGCCGTCCACTCGGCGAGGGTGCGGGTGGCGAAGCGGGTGGCGATCCTGGCCCGCAGCTCGGGCCAGCGGGTGGTGTCGTACTGGCCGGGAGCGTCCGGCCCGAGGCCGAGAAGCCTGCTGAACTCGGCGTAGAACTGCGGCTCCAGGGCGCCGACGGCGAGGTGGCCGCCGTCGGCGGACTCGTACACGGCGTAGCAGGGGGCGCCGCCGTCGAGCAGGTTGACGCCGCGCCGGTCCTGCCAGTGGCCGGCGGCGAGCAGGCCCCAGAGCATCGAGGTGAGGTGGGCGGCGCCGTCCACGACGGCGGCGTCGACGACCTGCCCGGCGCCGCTGTCACGGGCGTGGTGGAGGGCGGCCAGCAGGCCGACGACCAGGTAGAGCGAGCCGCCGGCGTAGTCGCCGAGCAGGTTGGCGGGGATGGCGGGGGCCTTGCCCTCCTCCCCGATCAGGCCGAGGACGCCGGCGGTCGCCGAGTAGCCGATGTCGTGGCCGGCCCGGGCGGCGAGCGGCCCGTCCTGGCCCCAGCCGGTCATCCGGCCGTAGACCAGGGCGGGGTTGCGGGCCAGGCAGGCGTCGGGGCCGACGCCGAGGCGCTCCGCGACGCCGGGGCGGTAGCCCTCGATCAGGAGGTGGGCGCGTTCGGCCAGGTCGAGCACCTGGCCGGGGCCCTGCGGGGACTTCAGGTCGATCAGGACGGACCGCTTGTTGCGGTTGGTGACGTCGTACGCCGGATCGGTGCCGAGGGGCTGCGGGCCGGGACGGTCGATCCGGACGACGTCGGCGCCCAGGTCCGCGAGGAGCATGGCGGCGAACGGCCCCGGGCCGATGCCCGCGAGCTCCACCACCCGCACGCCGGCCAGTGGGCCGGGACTGGTCGCGCCGTCCATCCGCTACCCCTTCATCGGTTTGACAGTGAAGCTGTCACACTGGCGATGATAGATAAGCGACCGGCCGGTAACAAGGGCGGCGCGGGCGGCGACCGGGGCATCCGGGGGCGGGATTCGCACCGGCCGGCCCGGACCGGGGCCACCCGGAAGCAGTCCTGCGATGATCCTTCCCCGTACCCCTACCTGCCAGTAGAGTGCGAGGTCGCTCCACAGCCGTCCGGTACCTCCCGAAATAGTCAGGTGACCACATGCCCGTGTCCGTCCGGACCCGCCCCGCGCTCTGGTGGCGCACCGCCATCGCGCTCTCCGCGGCGACGGGCCTGACCCTCGGCACCGCGCCCCTGGTCTACTTCACCATCCAGAGCAACGTGATCGTGCTCGGCTACTTCGCCGCCGCGGTCTACTGGATGAACCGGCGCGGCACCGTCGACGCCCCCGCACCCCGGCTGCGGGGCGCCGTCACCCTGTACATCCTGATCACCGGGCTGGTCTCGCACATCCTGCTGGAACACGGCGCCAACCCGCTGCCCGGCCTGTTCGACGGCCCCGACCGGCTCGCGCACTGGTCGTCGTTCTTCCTGCACTACGTCACACCGGTGCTGGTGATCGTCGACTGGCTGGTGCTGCGCCCCCGCAACGCCTCGCAGTGGCGGGACATCCCGCTCTGGCTGGTCTTCCCGCTCGGCTACGCCGGGATCGTGATGGCCCGCGCGGCACTGTTCTCCGACTACCCGACGCCGTACCCGTACTTCTTCTTCGACCCGACCACCAAGGGCTACGGCTACGTCTGGGGCCAGATCGCGCTGCTCACGTTCGAGTTCGTCGCCCTCGCCGCGGTCGTGATCGGCCTGGACCGGCTGGGCACCCTGGTCGCGGGCAGGCTGCGCCCCGCGCCCGCTGAGGCCTGACCCGGCGCGGCGGCCGGCAGGGCGCCACCGGCCTCAGATCCGCCAGTCGCGGATCCGGCCGGCCGCCGCGTACACGTCCGCCGTCCCCTGTGCCACGTCCCGGGCCAGTTCGACCAGCGCGCCGTACGGCGGGTCGATGCCCTCCTTCGCGGCGTGCATGTACGCGGCCGTCGCCATGCAGGCGTAGAGGTTGTTGCGGACGGGCAGCGGGCGCAGCAGCACGATGGTGTGCATCAGCGTCGCCGCGCACCAGGCCGGATCGGCGGTGTGGCCGAGCTGCGCGGTGTTGACCCGGTGGCGGGCGACGGCCGCCTGCAGGGCGGAGTAGTCGCGCACACTGAGGTCCTCGGGCGAGGCCTGCTCCTGGACGTCGAGCAGCCAGCGGATGTCGACGTGCAAGGCCGTCACGCCGCCGCGGGCCTGGACGGGGGCGCGTCCTCCGGGAAGGCCGCGTCGAACTCCTCGACGTGCGAGTTCCAGAACGCGACCGCGTGGTCCACGAAGACGCGCCGCTGCTGCTCGCGCACGCTGAGGTCGTGGACGTACGCCTTGACGCTCTTCCCGTCGGCGGCGGCGGCCTCTCGTATCGCTGCGAGTTCGTGTTCGGTGTACTCGATGTTCAGCGCCGGCATGGCGCCGATGGTACCGGCGGGGTACCGGCTCCGGTACCCCGCCGGGACTGCCCGCCCGGCTCACATCGGCTCGGCCGTCCGCAGCGTCCCGTCCAGCTCCAGCCAGCGGGTGATGCCCAGCCCGCGCAGGAACGGCAGGTCGTGGCTGGCCACGATCAGCGCGCCCTCGTACGCGGCGAGTGCCTGGGTGAGCTGGCGGACGCTGGCGAGGTCGAGGTTGTTGGTCGGCTCGTCCAGCAGCAGCAGCTGCGGCGGCGGGTCGGCGAGCAGCAGGGCGGCCAGCGTCGCCCGGAACCGCTCGCCGCCGGACAGGGTGGCCGCGAGCTGTTCGGCCCGGGCGCCGCGGAACAGGAAGCGGGCCAGTCTCGCCCGGATCGCATTGTCGCCCGCCCCCGGGGCGAAGGCCTTGACGTTGCCGACGACGCTCAGCGTGTCGTCCAGCAGGTCGAGGCGCTGCGGGAGGTGGCGCAGCGGCACGGGGGTGGTGATCTCCCCCGCCAGTGGCGTCAGTTCGCCCGCGACGGCACGCAACAGGGTGGACTTGCCCGAGCCGTTGCGCCCGACCAGCGCGATCCGCTCGGCGCCCCGCACCTCCAGATCGGCCGAGACGCCGTGGGGCAGCCGTACCCGGTCGAGGGTGAGCACGGTGCGGCCGGCGGGCACGGCGGTACGCGGCAGGTCGATGCGGATCTCCGCGTCGTCCCGGATCGCCTCCTCGGCGACGGTGAGCCGCTGCCTGGCCTCGTCGAGCCGTTCGGTGTGCATGGTCTGGAGGCGGCCCGTCGTCTCCTGGCCCTGGCTCTTGAGCTTGCCCGCGAAGATCTTCGGATCGTTGCGGGTGACGGAGCGCTTCTTGCCGTAGCTCGCGCTGCGCTCCTGCCTCGTCCTGGCCTCCACCAAGTCCCGCTTCTGACGGTGGACATCGGCCTCGGCCGTGCGTACCAACCGCTGCGCGGTCTCCTGCTGGGCGGCGACCGTCCGCTCGTAATCGGCGAAGTTGCCCCCGTACCAGGTGACGGCGCCGCCGCGCAGATCGGCGATCTGGTCGACGTACTGGAGGAGTTCGCGGTCGTGGCTGACGATCACCATGACGCCGCCCCAGGAGGCGACCGTCTCGTAGAGCCGCTCGCGGGCCGCCAGGTCGAGGTTGTTGGTCGGCTCGTCGAGCAGCAGGACGTCCGGGCGGCGCAGCAGCAGCGCGGCGAGCCGCAGCAGCACCGCCTCGCCGCCGGAGAGTTCGCCGGTGGTGCGGTCGAGGCCGAGGCGGGCCAGACCGAGCCGGTCGAGGGTGGCGCGGGCGCGCTCCTCGACGTCCCAGTCGTCGCCGATCGCGTCGTAGTGGCGCCCGTCGGTGTCGCCGGCCTCGATGGCGTGCAGGGCCTCGCGGGCGGCCCGGATGCCCAGGGCCTCGTCGACCCGCAGCGTGGTGTCGAGGGTCAGCCCCTGGGGGAGGTAGCCGAGTTCGCCGCCGACCCGGACGGCGCCGCGGGTCGGGGTCAGCTCGCCCGCGATCAGCCGCAGCAGGGTCGACTTGCCGGCGCCGTTGAGGCCGATCAGGCCGGTGCGGCCGGCGCCGACGGCGAGGTGGAACCCGTCGAGCACGGTGGCGCCGTCGGGCCACTCGAAGCCGAGGTCGGTGCAGAGCACGGAGGTGGGTGTCGGATGCGCCATGGATGGCCTCCCGGGGTGGTTGCTGGGGTGATGGAGGTAGCAACACGGGAGACACCGCGGGTGGGCGGCGAGGACGACGAGGGGAGGGGCGGAACCCGGACGGGGCGGCGCGGCCCTGAAGGCCGGCTCGCAGCCGGTGCTCACCACTGGAGTCCACTGAGGTCGCACGCTCACGCGCCGCGCTCGATCGGCGCGGGGGGCGGTGTCTCGGGACCTCAGTAGAGCAACGGCCTTCTCCTGTTCTGGCGGGTGACGGGATCAACGCTACGACGGCCCCGGGAGGTGCGCAACGGACTTTCGGCCCGGCCGCGACGGGGGCGGCCGGCCGGGCGGTGGGCGGCTCGTGGGAGACTCCCTGCTGCTGGACCGGCGGCCCAGGGCCGCTCGGGGGAGTTTTCAAGGGGGAACTGATCTGATGTCACCTGTGTCTCGTGCTGCCCGCAGCACCCGTCGCGCCCGGACGGCGGCCGCGGCCTCGGTCGCCGTGCTGACGCTGCTCTCGGTGAGCGGCTGCGGGCCGGAGGAGAGCCCGGCCGTCTCGGCCCCGACGGCGGCCACACAGGCGGCCGCGAGCCCGGCCGCCGCCAGGAGCGGCCCCGCGATCAAGCTGCCGACGCTGGACGAACTGAAGAACTGGAAGGCCGACGACTGGGACAAGTGGGCCCGGCAGAACGTCATCACCCCTGCGGTGAAGGGCTACTGGGACCTCCAGAAGATCCTCAAGGCCAGCCCGGTGAAGCACGTGCCGCTGCCGCCGGAGGCTCCGGGCGCGAAGCCCGCCCCCTCCCAGTCCCCGTCCCGGGCGGCCTCGCAGGCCGCGCAGTCCCCGGCCGCGCAGTCCCAGGCGCCGCAGCCGGCTGCCGACGGCGGCCAGGACCCGAGGCCCGCGCCGGTGACGCCGAAGGCCGTCCCGCACCCGTACACCAAGTACCAGGTCAACGGGAAGATCTTCTTCGAGGAGGGCGGCAAGAGCTACGTCTGCTCCGGCACCGTCATCTCCGACCCGGCGCACCCGGGGAAGAGCAACCTGGTGTGGACGGCCAGCCACTGCCTGCACGGCGGCAAGGGGGGCAAGTTCCACACCAACATCACCTTCGCCCCGGCGTTCAACAGCTCGGGCGCGGTCAGCAACGACAAGGCCGGCAGCCAGGCGCAGGCCGAGCCGTTCGGCGAGTGGGGCGCCGTCGACGCGGTCACCTCCCCGCAGTGGCCCGACGAGGCCGACGGCGAGTACGGCGGCCCCTGGAGCCAGTACGACTTCGGCATCATGCGGGTCGCCAACCCCGACGGCGGCGGCAAGTCGCTGGAGGAGACCGTCGGCGGCTCCGTCCCGGTCTGGTTCAACGCGCCGCGCGACCAGCTGCGCGAGGTCAGCAACTACGGCTACCCGGCCGGGCCGCCCTTCGACGGCACCGAGCTGAACCACTGCGACGGCGGCAGGCCCGTCCGGACGTCCCCCGAGCCGTCCCGCCCGGCGATGCTCACCATCGGCTGCCGGATGACGGCCGGCGACAGCGGCGGCGCCTGGTACGCGACCAAGGACGGCAAGACCTACCTGGTCAGCGACACCTCCATCGGCGGCGACGGCGACACCTGGGAGGCCGGGCCGTACCTGGACGACGTGGCCGCGAAGGCGCTGGACTACATCTCCAGGAAGAAGTGAGACCTCCGCCACCTCGGTGACCCGGCGGACGGCCCCCGGCCCCGCGGTGCCTGCCGCCGGGCCGGGGGCCGTCCGGGACGCGATCACGTGATCATGCCCCGAACTCTTATGATCGGGGCATCATGAGCGCCACTCTCGTAGTCAAAGACCTGAGCGCCGGCCACGGCGACCGCACCCTCTTCTCCGGGCTCGACCTGGTCGTCGCCCCCGGGGACGTCATCGGCCTGGTCGGGGCCAACGGCGCGGGCAAGTCGACCCTGCTGCGGCTGATGGCCGGGCTGGACACCCCGGAGGGCGGCTCGCTCAGGCTCAGCCCGCCGACCGCCAACATCGGGCACCTCCCGCAGGAGCCCGAGCGGCGCGCGGGCGAGTCCGTCCGGGACTTCCTGGCCCGCCGCACCGGCGTCGCCGCCGCCCAGGCCGCCCTGGACGAGGCCACCGAGGGCCTGGTCGAGGGCCGCGCCGGGGCCGACGACGCCTACGCGGTGAGCCTGGACCGCTGGCTCGACCTCGGCGGCGCCGACCTGGAGGAACGCGCCGAGGAGGTCGCCGACTCGCTCGGGCTGAAGGTCGGGCTCGACCTGCCGATGACCGCGCTCTCCGGCGGCCAGGCCGCCCGGGCCGGCCTCGCCTCGCTGCTGCTCTCCCGCTACGACCTCTTCCTGCTGGACGAGCCGACCAACGACCTCGACCTGGACGGCCTGGAGCGGCTGGAGGCCTTCGTCAAGGGCCTGCGGGCCGGCACCGTGCTGATCAGCCACGACCGCGAGTTCCTCGCCCGCACCGCCACCAAGGTGCTGGAGCTGGACCTCGCCCAGCAGCAGGTGAACCTCTACGGCGGCGGCTACGACGCCTACCTGGAGGAGCGCGCGGTGGCCCGCCGGCACGCCCGCGAGGACTACGACGACTACGCGGACACCAAGGCGGGCCTGGAGGCCCGCGCCCGGATGCAGCGCGGCTGGATGGAGAACGGCGTGCGCAACGCGCGCCGCAAGTCCAGCGACAACGACAAGATCGGGCGCAACGTCCGCTCCGAGTCCACCGAGAAGCAGGCCGCCAAGGCCCGCCAGACCCAGCGCATGATCGAGCGCCTGGACGTGGTGGAGGAGCCCCGCAAGGAGTGGGAGCTGCGGATGGAGATCGCCGCCGCGCCGCGCTCGGGCTCCGTCGTCGCCACCCTGCGCGCCGCCACCGTGCGGCGGGGGGACTTCGCCTTCGGCCCGGTCGACCTGCAGATCGACTGGGCGGACCGGGTCGCCATCACCGGTGCCAACGGCGCCGGCAAGTCCACCCTGCTCGCCGCCCTGCTCGGCCGCCTCGAACTGGACGGCGGCAGCGCCGCGCTCGGCTCCGGCGTGGTGGTCGGCGAGGTCGACCAGGCCAGGGGCCTGTTCCTCGGTGGGGAGCCGCTGTCGGACGCCTTCGCGGCGGCCGTCCCGGAGCTCACTCCGGAGGAAGTACGCACCCTGCTGGCGAAGTTCGGCCTCAAGGCGTTCCACGTGACGCGCCCCGCAGCCACCCTCTCCCCCGGCGAGCGGACCAGGGCGGCCCTCGCGCTGCTCCAGGCGCGCGGGGTCAACCTGCTGGTGCTCGACGAGCCCACCAACCACCTGGACCTGCCCGCCATCGAGCAGTTGGAGTCCGCGCTCTCCTCCTACACCGGGACACTGCTGCTGGTCACCCACGACCGGCGGATGCTGGAGGCGGTCACCGTCAACCGGCGCCTCGAAGTCCGGGGCGGCCTGGTCCACGAGAGCTGACCGGCCGCCCGGCCGCGAGCCGGTGGGCGAGCGGCGGGCCGCGCACGTCGTCCCGGACGGCGGCCGCCCGGCCGAGGGCGCACGCGTACCGGGCCCGCGCCACAAGGCGCTCCACGAGGTGCCCGTGCGCCTCCGACGCTACGGAATCCCCTGGTCAGAGCCCTGGGCGGGCGGACATAATCATGTCATGAGCCACTCACTCAACCCGCCCGCCCAGATCACCACCGGCCGCCCGCCCGAGCTGCTCCCGCTCCCCGGCGGCATCTCGCTGCACCGCCGCACCACCGCGTACGCACCCGCACTGAACGCCGCCGTGACCGCCAACCTCGACCACCTGCGCCCCTGGATGGCCTGGGCCGCCCAGGCCCCCGCCCTCGCCGAGACCCTGGAACTCTCCCGGGTCGGCGAGAGCGCCTGGGAGGCCGGCAGCGACTTCATGTACCTGGTCGTCCCCGACGGCGAACCGGCCACCGTCATCGGCGCGTTCGGCCTGCACGGCCGGATCGGCCCCGGCGCCCTCGAAATCGGCTACTGGGTGGACCACGGCCACACCCGCCGGGGCATCGCCACCGCCGCCGCCGAGGCCGTCACCGCCACGGCCCTGGCCCTGCCCGGCATCCAGCGGGTCGAGATCCACTGCGACGAGACCAACGGCCCGAGCGCCGCCGTCCCCCGCCGGCTCGGCTACCGCCTCGACCGGATCATCGACTCCCCCGTCACCGCACCCTCCGAGACGGGCCGCAAGATGATCTGGCTCAAGCACCGCGCCGTCGCCTGACGTCCACCGCAGGCCTGCCGCACGCCGTTTGCCGGCCCGGGCGGGGCCGCAGCGGCGGGGCCGGGCGGATACCGGGCGGACGCCGGGCGACGGCCCGGGCCTCAGCCGAGGGTGGCGAGGAACTCGCGGACGGCCCTGCCGAAGCCAGCCGGGTCGCCGTCATGGGCGAAGTGGTCGGTGTCGAGCACGACCAGCCGCGTGTTCGGGCGGCGCTCCACCATGGCCTTCGCCAGGTCGCCGTCCAGGCAGGGCGGACGGTTTCCGGCCACCAGCAGGGCCGGGCAGTCGGTGGCGAGCCACTCCGCCCAGTGGTCACCGTGGACGAGCTCCTCGGAGTCCACGGTGTCCTGCGGGTGGAACGGCAGACGCCAGCCGCCGTCCGGGAGTTCACGCAGGTTCGCGCCGACCATCCGGCCGATCACCGGGCCGAGGGCGGCCAGCAGCTCTTCGCGGCCGGGCGCGGTGTAGGGGAAGTTGAGCACGAAGGACAGCGGGCTGGGGCCCCCGGCGGGCAGACTCGCCGCGCCCTCCTCGTTGACCAGCGCGCTGACCAGCTCCGGGTGCCGGGCCGCGAGCTGGTAGCCGGTGATCGCACCACCGGAGTGGCCGAGCACCGGCACCGGTCCGAGGCCGAGATGCTCCAGCAGGGCGACGACGTCGGCGATGTAGCCCTCGCGGGTGTACTCCGGGGCCCGCTCCGAGTCACCGTGCCCCCGCAGGTCGGGCGCGATGACCCGCCACTGCGGCCCGAGCTCTCCGGCGACACCGGCGAAGCTCCCGCCCTCGCTGAGGTGGCCGTGCAGGGCGAGCAGCGGGCGGCCCGGCCCGCCGAAGTCGAGGTACGACAGGCGCCGCCCCGCGAGGTCGAGTTCGGCCCGGACAGGACCGGCGGGCACAGCGCCGGCGGCAGTGGCATCGTTCATGGTGGATCCCCGTGTTCGTTCGCAACGATCTGGCTCGCAGCACCGTATTACGCAGCCGGCTGCCGATGTTGTCGCACCGTCAGATCAGTGGCCGGACGTCGCCGGGTGTTCATCACCGCAGGGCAGCACCACCACCGCCGGTCAGCCCAGGCAGATGCAGAACGGGTGGCCGGCCGGATCGGTCAGCACCCTTGCCCTCGCCGCCTCGTGGGGCTGGTGTTCCGGTTTGCCCGCGCCCAGCTCCAATAGCAGGGCCTCGGCCTCGTCCAGATCCGGGACGTCGAAGCAGAGATGCAGCTGCTGCGGGACGCTCTGTCCGGGCCAGCGCGGAGCCCGGTAGTCGTCGACCCGTTGGAAACCGATGAAGAGTCCGTCCGCACGGTTGAGCCCCGCGAAGTCGGCGTCCGACTTCGGGTGCGGCTCGAAGCCGGTGGCCTGCTGGTAGAACGCCGCCAACGCCGGCGGATCGGGGCAGTCGAGCGTGATCGCGGTCAACTTCATCTGCAGGGGCACGGCACCTCCGGACCGGTCGGCGAGCGGGCTTCCGCGCCGAACACTACCGGGGCGGCCGCCTGCGGTTGACCGGAACGGCGAGTACTCCGACGCCGCCGCCGACCACAACCCGGCCGCCCCGGCGGCTCAGTAGCGCTCGCCCGTCGGGGCCGGGAGGGCGTCCAGTTCGGCGAGGTCGGCGGCGTCCAGCGTGAGTTCGGCCGAAGCCGCGTTGTCGGCCAGGTACTTGGGGGTCTTGGTGCCGGGGATCGGCAGCACGAGGCGGCCCTGGGCCAGCACCCAGGCGAGGGCGACCTGGGCGGAGGTGGCGCCGAGGCGACCGGCGATCTGCGCGACCGCGTCGACGATGGCCTGGTTGGCTGCCAGGGCGTCCTGCTGGAAGCGCGGCATGGTGCGCCGGAAGTCGTCGGCCGGCAGGTCGTCGGCGGAGGTGAAGCGGCCCGCCAGGAAGCCGCGCCCGAGCGGCGAGAAGGGCAGGAAGGCGATGCCCTGCTGCTCGGTGTACGGGAGCACCTCCCCCAGTGCGTCCCTGGTCCAGAGCGAGAGTTCGGACTGCACGGAGGCGACCGGGTGGACGGCCTGGGCCCGCTTGATCTCCTCGACGCCCACCTCGGAGAGACCGATCCGCCGGGCCTTGCCCGCCGAGACCGCCTCGGCGAGGGCGCCCCAGGTCTCCTCGATC
Organism: Kitasatospora sp. NPDC057223; assembly: GCF_042669755.1. Classification (NCBI taxonomy): domain Bacteria; kingdom Bacillati; phylum Actinomycetota; class Actinomycetes; order Kitasatosporales; family Streptomycetaceae; genus Kitasatospora; species Kitasatospora sp. NPDC057223. Next base: position 46,009 of record NZ_JBHUWW010000023.1, read on the forward strand.
GGCACCTCGGGGTCGACCCGGTGGAGCTGGTAGAGGTCGACGTGGTCGGTGCCGAGCCGGCGCAGGCTCTCGTCGATCGAGCGCCGGACGTGCTCGGGCCGGCCGTTGCGCACGACCCGCTCGTCGCCCTGGCCGGGCACCAGGCCGACCTTGGTGGCGAGCACCGCCCGCTCGCGGTACGGGCCGGCCAGTGCGGCGCCGACCAACTCCTCGTTGCTGTAGGGGCCGTAGATGTCGGCGGTGTCGATCAGGGTGACGCCGAGGTCGAGCGCGCTGCGGATCACCCCGGTGGAGGTGGCGTCGTCGCGGCCGGACGGGTCGTAGGCCCAGGTCATCCCCATGCAGCCGAGGCCGACCACGCCGACCTCGGGGCCGCCGTTGCCGAGTGTGCTGGTACGCATCCTGCTGCTCCTTCGGTGGGCCGGGCCGGTGTGCTGCCCGGCCGGGTTCGGCTGACGTGCACCAGCCTGCCCCTTCGAGTGCACTCCAAGACAAGTTCCCGGGACGATTGCGACGCCGACGGGCCCGGCCCCGCCCGTGTGCGGGCGGAGCCGGACCCGTCGGCCCGTTGGGGGGACCGGATCAGCCCAGGCTGCTCGCGATGGCGTTCAGCAGGCTGCCGGAGTTGTCGTCGTTCTCCAGCGCGAAGGCGAACATGCCCGCCAGCCCCTTGGACTTGGCGTAGGCGCCACGGGCCTGGATGGCCTGCGGGGTGTCACCCGTCCAGAAGTTGGTGCCGTCGTAGATCCAGGAGCTCTCGGTGGTGGCGTCCCAGTGGGTGTTGGCGGCGGTCGGGGTCAGCTCGCGCCAGGCCGCGAGGCCGGCCTCCTGGCTGCCCGGCTTGGCGGGCGTGGCACCGGTCGCGCTCTGGTAGAGGCCGAAGTTGGCGCCGGCCGGCACGCCCGTCCAGCCGCGCCAGTAGAACGGGACGCCGAGCACGATCTTGTTGGCGGGGAAACCGCCCGCGATGCCGTACTCCGGGAGGCCCGTGGTGTACGCGGCGAGGGTGGTGTCCACGTTGTACTTGCGGGTGCCGGGGGTGATCGGGGTGGTCGGGTCGGCGGCGCTGTCGTGCAGCGGGTCCTGGTGGTTGGTGGGGCCGGTGGCGTCCCAGGCACCGTGCATGTCGTAGGTCATCAGGTCGGCGTAGTCCAGGTAGGCGCCGATCTTGTCGGTCTCGATGTACTGGATCTTGTCCTGGCCGCTGGGGAGTGCGGCGGTCAGCAGGAACTTCTTGCCGAGGGTGGCGCCGTAGGCGTCCAGCTGGGTGCGGAACTCCTTGAGCAGCGCGGTGAAGTTGGCCTTGTCGGCGGTCGAGTAGTGGTTGCCGGTGTGGCCGCCGGCCGAGCCGGGGTACTCCCAGTCGAGGTCGATGCCGTCGAACAGGCCGGCCGCCGCCGCGACGCCGCCGGACGGGTCGCCCGCGACGTTCTTGGGCAGGTCGCCCTTGAGGAACATGGTGATGCAGGAGGAGACGAAGGCCTTCCGCTTGGCGTCGGTGGACGCCGCGTCGGAGAAGTACTTCGAGTAGGTCCAGCCGCCGATCGAGATGGCGAGGCGGAGGTTCGGGTACTTGGCCTTCAGCTGCCGCAGCTGGTTGAAGTTGCCCTTGATGGGCTGCTCGTAGACGTCGGTGGTGCCGTCCACACTGGTCGCCGAGGTGTAGTCCATCTGGTAGTCGGCGTAGGCGTCCCCGGCGCCGTCACCCGCGTTGGGGTTGTCCTCGTGGGCCGCGTCCGAGGCCTTCACCGTCTCGAAGCAGGTGTGCGAGGTGGGGTGGATGTTGGCGAACGCGTAGTTGATGACGTCCAGCTTGGCCGCCGAGCCGGTGGTGTCGACGTTCTTCGCGAAGTACGAGGTGTCGTAGACGCCCCACTGGTCGTAGTACGCGGACCGGACGGGCGCGTTGGCGGGCGCGGCGGAGGTGGTCAGGTTCACCGGCTTGGACTGGCCGGAGGCGTGCCCGGCCGCGTCGTAGCCCTGCACGGTGAAGGTGTACGAGGTGCCCGGGATCAGCGAGCTGACCGAGACCTTGGTGCCCATCGAGGTGGCGACCAACTGCCCCTTCGAGTAGACCTTGTAGGCCGGGACGTTGTCCGTGCTGTCGGTGGACGGCTGCCAGGAGAGCACCGCCGCGTTGTGGGTGACCTGGCCGACCGTCAGGCCGGCCGGCGTGGTGACCTTGCCGTCACCGACGGGGCCGGTGGGGTCGGTCGGGTTCACGGTGGCCGTCGGGCTGGCGGTCGGGCTGGCCGACGTGGTGCCGGTCGGCGAGGCGCTGCTCGACGGACTGGCGCTGCTCGACGGGCTGGCGCTCGCGGAGGGCGAGGCACTGGCGGACGCGGAGGCGGAGGCGGACGGGCTGGCGGTGGGACTGGCGGTCGTGCCGGCCGGCCCGGTGAGGCTCAGATCGTCGGCCTTGTAGGCGCCCTGGCCGTACCAGCCGTGGGTGAAGACGGTCACCGAGGTGGTGCTCGCACCGGTGGTGAACGAGGTGCTCAGCTGGCTCCAGGCGGTCGCGGAGGGCGTCCAGACACTGGAGTTGACGCCGGTGCCGGTCGCGCCGAGGTAGACGTAGCTGCCCTGGACCCACGCCGACAGGGTGTAGGCGGTGTTCGGCTGCACGGTCACCGTCTGCTGGCACTGGCCGGTGTCGGACGCCGAGGCGCCGCCGTTCAGCGCGTACGAGCCGCTGTGCACGGGCGTGGCGACGACGGACCCGGCGGTGCAGGTCCAGCCGCTGAGCGTGCCGGTCTCCAGCCCCGGGTTGGTCAGCAGGTTCACGGTCGCGGCCGAGGCCGAACCGAAGGTGGTGGCGAGCGCCGCGCCGCCGGTGGCGAGCACGGCCGCGAGGGCCAGCGCGCCGGCCCGGCGGGTGGGGGTGGCGCGGTGCTCCGGGGTTCTGTCGGGCAGGGCGCGTTCGGGCATCGCTCGGTCGAGCATGGGGTCCTCCGGATGAGTGGGGTTTCCGGCGGTGCAGCGACCCGGGACGGATCGGCGGGGAGCCCGGGTTGGGGTGGGAGCCCTGGGTGACGGTGCTGACGGTTGACAACAGGTGATATCGGTGGGTCCTGTGATGGTGCGGTGTGCCGTTCGTGCTCCGCCGGTGGGGGGCGGGCGCAGGCACAGCACCAAAGATTGGACTGGACCAATGTTCCCCGTCAAGGGCGACCCGGAGGCCGGGCCGGGCCGCACCGGCACCGGGCATGACGGACGGTCAGCCGACGGCGCCGTTTGGGCACGGTTTGACCGGACTCCGACACGCCGACGCGCATCGATGTGACCGTACGTCAACGGACGAGGAATATTTCGCGCACGAGGCACCGGACGTCCGGGCGCCGACGGCAGCCGGGACGCAGCTCAGCAGGGCCCGGCCGCTCCCGCGACCCGGAACCTTAAACCGGGCGTAAGCGCGCAACGAGGAGCTTGACGTGCACAGTTGGTCTAGTCCACTTTTGTGGCTAGCACGGCGCACCCCCACGTTCAGGACCGTCCCCGTTCCCCTGCCGCCCGGCACCCCCCAGCGCCGGCAGCGGGGGCTCCCCGTCCCGAAAGGCACCCCCATGCCACGCGCGCACCACCGTCGGTCCGCAAGCTCCCGGCGGGCCAGGCTCATTGCTCTCGGCGCCGCCTCCGCCCTCGCCGCCGGCACCCTCGCCACACTCGCGGCCAGCGCGAACGCGGCCGACACCAACCTGCTCGCCAACGCCGGTTTCGAGACCGGCACCCTCGGTGCCTGGAGCTGTTCGGCCGGTACCGGATCCGTCGCCGGCAGCCCGGTGCACACCGGCTCGTACGCGCTGAAGGGGGCGGCGAGCAGCAGCGACACCGCCCAGTGCAGCCAGAGCGTCGCCGTACAGCCCAACACCAAGTACACGCTCAGCGCCTGGGTGCAGGGCGCCTACGTCTACCTCGGCGCGACCGGCAGCGGCGTCACCGACCCGGCGACCTGGACCCCGGGCGGCGCCACCTGGCAGCAGCTGTCGACCACGTTCACCACCGGCGCGGCCACCACCAGCGTCAGCGTCTACCTGCACGGCTGGTACGGCCAGGGTGCGTACCTCGCCGACGACGTGGTGCTCAGCGGCCCCGGCGGCACGCCGACCACCCCGCCGGCCTCGCCCTCCCCCTCGTCCTCGCCGAGCGCGAGTGCGAGCCCGACCGCGACCGCCTCGCCGACGGCCACCTCCAGCACGCCTCCGCCGAACGTCGCCGTGCCGGCCGCGCCGTACGTCGACATGGGCGCCTGGCCGACTCCCTCGCTGCCCGCGATGGCGACGGCCGGCAATCTGAAGTCCTTCACCATGGGCTTCGTGACCAGCGTCGGCTGCAAGGCCAGCTGGTTCAACGCCTACGACCCGCGTACGGGTTGGGCCAAGGACCAGATCGACGCGCTGCGCGCCAGGGGCGGCGACGTCAAGGTGTCCTTCGGCGGCGCCAGCGGCAGCGAACTCGCTGCCGCGTGCAGCACGGTGGACTCCGTGTACGCCGAGTACGAGGCCGTCGTCAACGCCTACAACCTGAAGTACATCGATTTCGACATCGAGGGCGCGGCCATCGCCGACACCGCCGCGAACAACCGCCGCGCGACGGCGCTCGCCAGGCTGCAGCAGGCGCACCCGGGGCTGAAGGTCTCCTTCACCCTGCCCGTGCTGCCGGAGGGCCTGACCGCCGAGGGGGTGGCCATCGTGAAGTCGGCCCGGGACGCGGGTGTCGACGTCAACATGGTCAACGTGATGGCGATGGACTACTACCGCACCGGCGCCGACTACGGCGACGCGGCGATCCAGGCCGCCCAGGGCACCTACAACCAGCTCAAGGTGCTGTACCCGGCCAAGAGCGACGCCCAGCTCTGGGCGGCCGTCGGGATCACGCCGATGATCGGCGAGAACGACGACCACCAGATCTACAACCAGGCGGACGCCCAGCAGCTGGTCTCCTTCGCCAAGCAGCACCACGTGGGCATGCTCGCCTTCTGGGACGCCACCCGGGATGCCAACGCCTGCACCGGCGCGCTCTACAAGTGCACCAACATCGCGCAGCAGCCGTACGAGTTCTCGAAGATTTTCGCGCAGTACACTGGCTGACGCACCGTCATGCAGTGGGCCGGTCCGCGGGCGATCCGCCGTGGGCCGGCCCGACGCGGTTCAGGGGGCGGCCACCGCCGCCTGCGAGCGGTCGGCGGCGATCCGCAGCGCGAAGGCGGCCAGCGCCGTGCCCATCAGGTAGCGGTGCACCTTCGTCCAGAGCGGGCGGCGGGCGAAGAACGTCGACACCGATCCGGCCGTCAGGACGAACACGCCGTTCACGGTCAGCCCGACGGCGATCTGGGTCAGGCCCAACAGCATGCTCTGCAGGCCGACACGGCCGCGCGCCGGGTCGACGAACTGCGGTAGCAGCGACACGTACAGGATCGCGATCTTCGGGTTCAGCAGGCAGGTGAGCAGCCCCATCGCGAACAGCCGGGCGGGAGGGTCGGCCTTCAGCTCGCGCGGCGCGAACGCCGAGTCCCCGCCGGGCCGGACGGCCTTCCAGGCCAGCCAGAGCAGGTACCCGGCACCGGCCAGCTTGACCGCCAGATAGACCTCGGGGACGAGCGCGAACACCGCGGCGATCCCGGCCGTCGCCGCGACCAGGTACGTCAGGAAGCCCGCCCCGACCCCGGCCAGCGATATCAGCCCCGCCTGCCTGCCCTGGGCCACCGAGCGGGACACCAGATAGATCATGTTCGGCCCGGGCGTCAGCACCATCCCGAACGCCACCACCGCGATGCCCGCCACCGCCCCCGCACCCACGACCACGACCGCCGCCTCCCGGTAGGGTCCGCAACCCCCCAACGGAGCTGCGGACCAGGGCCCACGGTAGCCGTAGCGCACTCCGGGCGGCGCGGCCTGTCCGCACCTCAGCCCCGGAGCGCCTCAGCCCTGGAGGAAGCGTGCCTCGACCGCCGGGTCGAGGCCGCACGGGGCGAGGTCCTCGCGGATCGGTGCGCCCTCGGCGAGGTCGCGGGAGCGCAGCTCCCGGAGCCAGGCCCAGGTGTCGGCGACGGTCTCCTCGACCGGGCGGATCCGCAGGCCCGCGGCCATCGCCCGGGACACGTCGCCCTGGTGCAGGCTGTCGTACAGCTCGCCCGGCGGCAGCCAGACCGGCAGGTCCGTCCACGGTTCGATGCCCGCGTCGACGATCCGCTGCGGGTCGCTCCAACGCAGGTCGGCGTCACTGCCGGTGGCGCGGATGCAGGCCTCCAGCAGCCCGGCCATGGTGGTGTGCCCCGGGCGGCTGACCAGGTTGTAGGCGCCGCCGAGGCCGCGCGCCGAGGCGTCCAGGGTCCAGGCCGCCAGGTCGCGGGCGTCGATGTACTGGATCGCCAGGTCGCGCGGGCCGGGTGCCAGGACGGGGCCGCCGCGGGCGATCCGGTCGAGCCACCAGGGGAGCCGTCCGACGTTCTCGCCGGGGCCGATGACGAGCCCGGCCCGGGCCAGCAGCGCCCGGTCGCCGAACGCCTGTTCCGCCGCGAGTTCGCCGCCGCGCTTGGCCCTCGGGTAGTCCACCGCCCCGTCGTCCGGCGACCCCTCGACCAGCGGGCCGTCCTCACCGGAGCCCGCCGGTGTCGGGTAGGCGTACACCGAGCGGCTGGAGACGTACGCGTAGTGCCCGGCCCGGCCGGCGAGCAGCCGGGCGCTGTCCCGTACGGCGGACGGGGCGGCCCGCCAGGTGTCGACGACGATGTCCCACTCGCCGGTGGCGAGCGCGGCCAGGCCGCCCTCGGCCGTCCGGTCACCGTGCAACGCGGCCGCGCCCTTCGGGGGTTCGTGCCGGCCGCGATGGAAGACGGTGACCTCCCAGCCCCGCGCCAGCGCGTCCTCGGTGACGGCCCGGCCCACGAATTCCGTCCCGCCCAGTACCAGAAGTCTCATACCGGGGACTCTGCCCGGCGGGCCCCGGGAGGTGAACCCCTGCACGCTCTCGGCGGAATCGCCGAGAGCGGACACGGCGGCACGGGGGGCCTCCCGCGGCGACGCGCGCGGGCGCCCGATGATCTGACTCCCCCTCACGTCGGGAGCCGCCGAGGACTACGATCATGCGATGACGGATACCACGGAAACCGCGACGGAACTCACCGACCTGGCATCCCGGTTCCCCCTGCTGCACGCGCCGCAGCACTGGGCCTGGGGCGGCTACGACGCCCAGTTCTCGGTGGAGCTGCCGCCGGACGAATTGATCACCAACATCCACGTCGTCGGCTTCTCGGGCGACCGCGTGGTGCTCTGCCGCGACGCACGCGACCACTGGTTCCTGCCGGGCGGCACCCGGGAGGCGGGCGAGAGCGTCGAGTCCTGCCTCGCCCGGGAGTTGCGCGAGGAGGCCGGCGCCCGGCTGACCGGCCCCCCGGTCTGGATCGGGGCGCACAGATGCGTGACCGACAACCCCGTCCCGTACCGGCCCTGGCAGCCGCATCCGGAGAAGGCCTGGCTGTGGGGCTGGGCCGAGGTCGACGTGGACTCGGAGCCGACCAATCCGGAGGACGGCGAGGAGGTCGTCGAGGTCCGCGCGGTCGACCCGGAGGAGGCGGGCCGCCTGCTGGTGCACGCGCGGGAGCGCTGGTGGGCCGAACTCGTCCAACTGGCCGTGGAGTCGCACGCGCGCCGCTGACCCGGCGCAGCTTCACGGGAACGCACGGCTGCGGAAGGCGGCACGGGAACGCACGACGCGCCCCGTCCCCCGGGAGGGGGCAGGGCGCGCGTCGGTGCGGTGCGGGGTGTGCCTGCCGCCTCTTACTTGGTGAGGCCGGCCTTGACGGAGCAGACCGGCCAGGCGCCGGGGCCCTGCGAGGCGAGGACCTTCTCGCCGATGGCGATCTGCTGCGCCTTGGTGGCCTGGTGGGCCTGCGGGGCGTAGGCGGTGCCGCCGAAGGCAGCCCAGGTGCTGGAGGTGAACTGCAGGCCGCCGTAGAAGCCGTTGCCGGAGTTGATGGCCCAGTTGCCGGTGCTCTCGCACTGCGCGACCTTGTCCCAGGTGGAGGCGGGGGCGGCGGAGGCGGAGTTGGCCGTAGCGAGGCCTGCCAGCGGGAGGGCCAGGACGGCGCCGCCCATCAGAGCCATCCGGACGCGGTTGCGCTTCGGGGTGGTCTTGGTGCCGGCAGCGTTGGTCTCGTTACGGAAGGTCATGTAAATCCTCTCGAACGCCCGGTGAGGGCAGTCGGAACCAGGCCCGTGCGGGCCGGTCGCTTCTCGGTGGGGTGCGGCGGCCGCTCCGGGCCGGTGGGGCGCCGGGTTGCTCGCTGCACTGGTTTCGAACTTACGGACCTCGGTGGTTTCAATCAAGCATTCGAAGGTTGTCCCAGGTCAGAGTGCCGTTACCAGGCGTATGGATCAAGAGAAATGCCCTGAATCGATAGCTTTGTCCCGATTTAAGTGATCCATCAGGCCCCCGAAGTGCCCCCGCTCACACAGAACGCCCTGTGAGCCCGCGCACATGGTCGACGGACGGTCACCGCCGGCCCACCCCGCGTCCATCCCGGCGCCCCCACCGGCACCTCCCGCAGTGGCCCCCGCCACAGCCGTCGCGCACCGCGTCCACGGCCGTACGGTCCGTACCCGTCGGGGCGCGCGAAACGGCTCCGGCCGCCACCTGGTGGAGACCGGAGCCGATCGGGACCGCTTCGCTCAGCGGCGGCCGGACCTGCCTCCGGAGGCACCCGAGCCGGAGCCGGAGCCCGAGGACGGTCCGCCGGTCAGGCCCGCGCGGCGCAGCGCGTCCGCCATCGCGCTGTTGCCCGCCGGGGCCGGGGCGGCGCCGGACCTGCCGCCGCCACCACCGCCGGAGCCGGAGGCAGCTCCGGACCCGCCCGAACCGCGGCGGTCCTGGCGGGGCGGGCGCGGGCCGCGCTCGCCGCCCCGGTCGCCCTGGTCGCCGCCGCGCTCACGACCGCCGCCACCGGAGCCGCCGGAGCCCACCTCGTCGTCCAGCCGCAGCGTGAGCCCGATCCGCTTGCGCGGCACGTCCACGACGGTGACCCGGACGCGCACGATGTCGCCGGGCTTGACCACCTCGCGCGGGTCCTTGACGAAGTTCTTCGACAGGGCGGAGACGTGCACCAGGCCGTCCTGGTGCACGCCCACGTCGACGAAGGCGCCGAACGCGGCCACGTTGGTGACCACGCCCTCCAGCACCATGCCGACCTCCAGGTCGCCGATCTTGTCGACGCCCTCCTTGAAGGTCGCCGTCCGGAAGGCGGGGCGCGGGTCGCGGCCGGGCTTGTCGAGCTCGCCGAGGATGTCGGTGACGGTGGGGACACCGAAGGTGGCGTCCGCGAAGTCGCCGGGGCGCAGCGCACGCAGCGCGGCGCTGTTGCCGATCAGCGCGGGCAGGTCGCCGCCGGTGGCGGCGAGGATGCGCCGCACCACCGGGTACGCCTCGGGGTGGACGCTGGAGGCGTCCAGCGGGTCGTCGCCGTCGGGGATGCGCAGGAAGCCGGCGCACTGCTCGAAGGCCTTCGGGCCGAGCCGGGCGACGTCCTTGAGCGCCTTGCGGGTGCGGAACGGCCCGTTGGCGTCACGGTGGGAGACGATGTTGTCGGCGAGCGTGCCGGTGATGCCCGAGACCCGGGTGAGCAGCGGGGACGAGGCGGTGTTGACGTCCACGCCGACGGCGTTGACGCAGTCCTCGACGACGGCGTCCAGCGAGCGGGAGAGCTTCACCTCGCTGAGGTCGTGCTGGTACTGGCCGACGCCGATCGACTTGGGGTCGATCTTGACGAGTTCGGCCAGCGGGTCCTGAAGGCGGCGGGCGATGGAGACGGCGCCGCGGATCGAGACGTTGAGCTCCGGCAGTTCCTGCGAGGCGTACGCGGAGGCGGAGTACACCGAGGCCCCGGCCTCGGAGACCATCGCCTTGGTGAGGCTCAGCTCCGGGTGCCGCTTGATGAGGTCCTCGGCGAGCTTGTCGGTCTCGCGGGAGGCGGTGCCGTTGCCGATCGCGACCAGGTCGACGCGGTGCTTCTTGGCCAGCGCGGCGAGGGTGGCGATCGAGGCGTCCCACTTGTTGGCGGGCTGGTGCGGGTAGATCGTGTCGTGGGCGACGACCTTGCCGGTGGCGTCGACGACGGCGACCTTGACGCCCGTCCGGAAGCCCGGGTCGAGGCCCATGGTGGCGCGGGTGCCGGCCGGGGCGGCGAGCAGCAGGTCGCGCAGGTTGGCGGCGAAGACGCGGACGGCCTCGTCCTCGGCCTCCTGGCGCAGCCGGGTGCGCTGGTCGATGCCGAGGCGCACCAGGATCCGGGTGCGCCAGGCCCAGCGGACGGTGTCGCCGAGCCACTTGTCGCCCGGGCGGCCGTGGTCGGCGATGCCGAAGCGGGCCGCGATGCGCTGCTCGTACGCGCTCTGGCCGGGGAGGTCGCCGGAGTCCTGGCCGTCCTCGGGGGAGAGTTCGAGGTCGAGGACCTCCTCCTTCTCGCCGCGCAGCATGGCGAGGATCCGGTGCGAGGGGAGCTTGGTGTAGGGCTCGGCGAAGTCGAAGTAGTCGGAGAACTTGGCACCCTCCTGCTCCTTGCCCTCGCGGACGGTGGCGACCAGGCGCCCGCGCGTCCACATCCGCTCGCGCAGGGTGCCGATCAGGTCGGCGTCCTCGGCGAAGCGCTCGACCAAGATGGCGCGGGCACCGTCCAGGGCGGCGGCCTGGTCGGCGACGGCTTCACCGAGGTATCCGGCGGCGGTGGCCTGCGGGTCGAGCCGCGGGTCGGCGAGCAGGGCGTCGGCGAGCGGCTCCAGGCCGGCTTCGCGGGCGATCTGGGCCTTGGTGCGGCGCTTGGGCTTGAACGGGAGGTAGATGTCCTCCAGCCGGGCCTTGGAGTCGGCGGCGAGGATCTGCGCGCGCAGGGTGTCGTCCAGCTTGCCCTGCGCCTCGACGGACTCCAGGACGGCGGTGCGCCGCTCCTCCAGTTCGCGCAGGTAGCGCAGCCGCTCCTCCAGCGCGCGGAGTTGGGCGTCGTCGAGCTCGCCGGTCGCCTCCTTGCGGTAACGGGCGATGAAGGGCACGGTCGAGCCGCCGTCGAGCAGGTCGACCGCGGCCTTCACCTGCCCCTCGCGGACGCCGAGTTCCTCGGCGATCTTGCGCTCTACTGCCCGCTGGGCCGCCTGTTCGACTGCCGTGCTCACGAAACCGGTCACCTTCTCCAGTGTTGCCGCATGCTGTCCCCGTACGCCCTGCATTCTGGCAGCACCCGCCGCCGGTCACGCCCGCGACATCCGGCCGCCGCCGCGGAACCTCTGCCCCCGCGCGCTCCCCGTACACTTCCGGCCATGAACGACATGCCGCGGGAGCAGCTCGAACTCATCGTCCGACTCTCCGCCGGGAGCTACCTGCTGGTGACCACGTACAAGAAGGACGGCACGGCCGTCCCCACCCCCGTCTGGGTCGTCCGCGACGGCAACGCGCTCGGCGTCTGGACGGTCGCGGACTCGTGGAAGGTCAAGCGGATCCGCAACCGCGCCGACGTGCTGGTCGGCCCGTGCGACGTACGCGGCAACCCCACCGGCGAGTCCGTCCCGGCGACCGCCGAGATCCTCGACCCGGCCCGCACCGCCGCCTACCGGACGCTGCTGCGCCGCAAGTACGGCCTGCTCGGCATGCTGACCCTGGCGGGCAGCAAGCTCCGCCGGGGCGACAAGGGCACGGTGGGGATCCGGATCACGCTCGCGGACTGACGCCCGGCGCGGCCCGGGGCCGGTCAGCGCACGAACCCCTCACCCTTTCCCGGTGGTCGTCGGCCCATCGGTGCGACCTGTCCGCCCGGACTCACCGGACGGCCCGGTCAGCACTGGGCCTCACTCCTGGCGTTCAGCTCCACACTGTCCTGCGCCGGTTCGCCGTCGCGCCGGACGGTGGCCCGGAAGGTGCCCCCCTGGTCGCGGGGAACGGTCACCTTCGAGACCGTGCGGGTCAGCCCGGCGACCTCCACCGTGAAGACGCTCGTGACTTCGAACACCTGCCCGCCGCAGGCGAGCTGCTCCACCGTCTCCCCGCTCGACAGCAGTACGGCGTTGAAGCCGTCATGGCGATGGTTGAGGGCCGCCGACAGGATGCCCCGGACGCCGGGCGAGGGAGCCGAGGAGATGTCCGACGACTGCGTGCACTGCCTCGTCAGGGCGTGGTCCCCGAGGGCCTGCGCCATGCAGATGTCGCCGGTTTCCTCTGCCTGCCAGAGCAGGTACAGCTGGTCCTCCGGCTCGTAGCCGACCGTGACGGTCCGGCCGCCGGCGGGAGCCAGCCCCACCGCTGCGGCCTGCTCCAGGGCCTCCAGCCGCGCCTGTTCCGGAAACCGCGGCGCGACCTGCCCGGTGGTGACCGCCGACGCGGCGCTCCCGGAGGGCTGCGCCGGACCCGCGTGGAGCGTGGCCGTGGATGTGCAGGCCCCCGCACCGGCCAGCAGCAGTACGAGGGAGAGCCGTGCTGCCGCGAAGCAGGTGGATCGCTTGGTCATGCTGGTCCTCTCCGGACCGGCGGAGCTGAGCCCGGTCGCCCTGGCGCACCGTCAGTGGTCCGGTGCCACTCCTCCGGACAGCCTCCGTAGGCTGCTCGGTTCCGCCTCGCGGGCAGAACGCCGTTGCCGGCGTCCTCGACGCATCGCCCCTGGGCGGCCCCCTGGACTGACGGACGGCACCCACAGCTGTCAGAGTGGGTGTCCGGCTCCTGAACCCGGGGGTTGTCGGCAATGAACCGTGGACAGCGGACAGTACAGCGGAAGACAGAGGAGGACCGGCGGGCGTGTTCGTCAAGATCTGTGGTCTGAGCACCATCCAGGACGTCGAGGCGGCGGCACGGGCCGGGGCGGACGCGGTGGGATTCGTCCTGACCGCGAGCCCCCGCCGGGTGACCACGGCGCAGGCGCGCGAGCTGGTCGAGGCGGTGCCCGCCGGAATCCTCACCGTCGCCGTGTTCAGCGACGAACCGCTCGACCAGGTCCGCCGGGACGCGCTGGCCGCCGGAGTCGGCGCGGTGCAACTGCACGGCGACCACCCGGCGCCCGCCTTCGCCGAGCTGCGTGACCTGGGCCTCGAACTGGTCCGTGCGACCACGGCGGCCGCCGCCGGCGGAGCGGACTGCGGCGACTTCGGCGAGGACCTGCTGATCCTGGACTCCCCGCTGCCCGGCTCGGGGCAGAGCTGGGACTGGTCCGAACTCGGCGAGGCCCCGCCCGCCGGCCGGTGGATGCTGGCCGGCGGCCTGGCCCCCGGCAACGTCGCCGCTGCCGTCGCGGCGGCCCGCCCGTGGGGCGTGGACGTCTCCAGCGGCGTGGAGGTCCGGCGCGGGGCGAAGAGCCCCGAGCTCATCGAGGAGTTCGTCCGGCTGGCCAAGGCCGCCACCCCGTGAGCGGCAGCACGGCCCCGGACCTCGCCGGACTGCGCCTGCGCATCGACGCGCTCGACGCCCGGATCGTCGCCCTCCTCGCCGAACGGCTGGCCGTGGTGCACGAGGTGGCCGCCCACAAGAGCGACGAGGCGGCGGTCCGCGCCCCCGACCGGGTCCAGCAGGTGATCGACCGCGTCCGCGCGCACGCCGACCGGCACGACATCCCCGCCGACCTCGTCGAAGGCCTCTACCGGCTCCTGATCGAGGAGTTGACCACCCTGGAGCTGGACCGGCTGAACACCCTCCGGGGGGCCGGGTGACGTACGGCGGCTGCCGTCGCCCGGGTCAGGCCATCCAGAAGAAGACCGCCGTCATGCGCTTCTCCGCCAGGGTGCTGCCCCAGTAGCCGGTGGCGCTGTGGATGAGGTTGGAGGTGTAGAGGAGCAGCCGGTTGTACCGGTGCGGCACCCGTACGTCCTCGGTGAAGTGGTCCGGCGGCACGAAGCGGGTGCCGAGGGCCTCCACCAGGTTGTTGTGCGGGGCCGTGACGGTGTTGCCGCCGAGGCGTCCGCCGGGAAAGCTCTGGCGGTAGAAGCTGGTGCCGGCCTCCTTGGGCACGTCCGGGTTCAGGTAGAGCACGGCGGCGTAGCGGCACAGTGCGCGTGAGTCGGTGTGCGGGCGGGGCTCGCACTCGTCCTTGCCGACGACCTGGACGCAGTTGTGGTTGAGGGTGGCGCCGCCCGGTGCCGTTTCGGCCCAGATGCTGCGGGTGCCGGTAGCCTTCAGGACGGCCCGCTCCACCTGGGCCAGTTCCCGGGGTTCGAGTCCGGGCATGGTGCGCAGGCCGGGCCAGCTCTCGGGTTTGTGCGGGTATCCCTCGTCCCAGTCCTCCTTGGCGAGGTTCCGGGCGCGGACGGCGTCGATGTTCGGCAGGACGTCGTCGAGGAGCCAGTAGTCCCTGCCGAGCGTGGGTTTGCGGTAGGGCAGGACCGGGAGTGCGGTGGGCCTCGTGGGTTGGGAGGACATGCGGCCGACCATAGTGTCGGCGTCCGGCGGCCCTCTCCCGCGTTTTGGTCAATGTTCTGTCAAAACAGTGCCGCGCCCTGGCCTGCCCCGTGGGCCCGCCGGGCTGTGTGGAGAGCAACCGGGGTCTCAAGTCCCGTGTCCCAGAGGTGCACTAACATCTGATCACTTAGAATGACGATCATGGGGGAAATGTTCCGTGCTTCTCAAGAACCTCCCGCTGAGGACGGCCTCGTCCGTCCTCACCGCCCTCGCCGCCACCACCGCCCTCCCTCTCCCGGCCGCCCACGCGGCTGAGGGCTCCCCCGTCGGCCGGAGCGACACGGCCGCCGCCGGCGTCACCACCACCCCGGCCGCCGGGCCCGGCCCCGCCCTGGCCGACACCGGGGCGGACGGCTCCGCGCGCGTCCTGGTCGGCGCCTCCGTCGTCCTCATGACGGCCGGCGCCTCCCTGCTGGTCATCCGCCGCCACCGCGCCGCCGGGCGCCGCGCGGGCGGGTGAACTGCGCGGACCGCCTTCCCCCCACCGGCGAATTGGGGGACGCACACCGCAGGACGCACCGGGGCCGGAGTCGTCCGCCCGGGTGGCGTACGACTCCGGCCCCTGACGGAACCGGCCGGGTCAGCCGGTGGTGCCCGCCGCCGCGACGAGGGTGACGGGCGTGGTGGCGCCCGCGACGCCGGGCTGGTTGATGTCCGCCCAGGTGGTCCAGTAGCCCCTGCCGTAGTCGCCGGTGGCGACGTGGACGTGGCCGCCGGAGACGCCGAACAACCGCATGTTGTTGCCGGTGGTGGCGGCCGCGATCTGGGTGACGGAGCCGCCGAGACCGGCGGCTGCGGAGATGTCGCCCCAGTTGGTCCAGTAGCCCGCCGCGTAGTCACCGGTGATCTCGTGGACGTTGCCGCCGGCCAGCGCGACGACGTGGAACTGGTTGCCGATACCTACGCCGGCGAGCTGGGTGATCTGGGCCGGTCCACCGCGCCACAGCGTGACGTCGCCAGAACTCCAGGTGCCGCGGTCGTAGTTGCCGTCGGCGACCCGGACGTGTCCGTCGGCGCCCAGCGCTGCCACGTGCAGGCTGTTGCCGGTGCCGGCGGCGGCGATCCGGGTGGTGCCGGCCGGGATTCCGCTGACCGCGGTGATGTCCCCCCAGGCGCTCCAGGCGGCCCAGTAGTTGGTCTGCGGGTTGGAGGACTCGTAGACCCGGCCGCCGGCGAGGGCGACCACGTGCGTCTTGCCGTTGATCCGGGCGGCGGCGATCTGGGTCAGGCCGGGGAGGTGGGCGGCGCCCGATGTGACGGCGAACTCGCGCCACCCCGTCCAGTCCCCGGGAGCGGTGCTCGCCATGCCGCCGAGCCGGTAGGGGCCGAGGTTGCGGTCGGTGGTGTAGATCTTCCCGTCGGCCGCCACGAAGCCCCGCAGCCACTGGTCGTCGCCGGTGACGGTGGCGAGGCTGCCGACCTGGGCGCCCGACGGAAGTGCCCCGTACATGTTCGACAGGCCGCTGACCTTGGCCCACAGGCCGCGCGTGTAGTTGGCGCCCGTGCTGAACAGCCCGTCCGCGTTCTGCCCGAGGAGCTGCACGCGTTCGCCCGGCAGCACCACCTGGTGCTCGGTGTCGAAGGCCACCTGGACCTGCTTGGTGACGGTGACGGTGTGGCCTGCGTCGTCGGTCACCACCAGCGTGACGGTGCGGGAGCCGGGGAGGCTGTACTGGTGGTACCACTGTCCGTTGCCCCACAGACCGTCGATGAAGCCCTCACCGTCACCGAAGTCCACCCGATGCGTCGTGATGACCCAGGGCGAACTGTAGGTCGCATTGAGGACGACCTGGCCATTACCGGTCTGCGTGGTGGTGAAGTCCGCGGCGAGCGTGCCCGGCGCAGTGACGGCGGCCTCTCGCGCGGCGCTGGTGATTTTCGCGCCGTTCGCGTCGGTGACCGTCACGGTCGCCTGGTAGGAACCGACGACCTGATAGGTGTGGACGGCCTCGGGTGAGCCGGTGACCACAGGATCGCTGCCGTCACCGAAGTCGAAGCTGTAGCCGACGAGCGGGACGTGCCACTCCTGCGGCGCGCTGGCCGAGGCCTTGACGGTCAGCGGCGCCGGGCCCGTCGAATACGACGTCGCGGTGCCGTCGAGCGAGAGGTCGGCATACCGCAGGCCGGTGCGCTCGTACGCGCCCCGGTCCCGCACACCGCCGCCCGGCGCGGTGTTGGCGATGGTCGGATGGTCGACCGGGACCGACCCGAAGAAGTCCGTGCCCACACTCGGGACGGTCGGGTCGGCCGAGTCGATCGCCGCGGCGTCGACGTCCGCCAGCAGGTCGAACGGAGCGTCCAGGTTCTGGTTCAGGGTGACGTTCAGGTCGGTGTCGTGCCCGGCCTGGCCGGTGGCGGCCTCGAAGGCCGCCGCGGTCGCGTAGGCGGTGCCGGCCCAGCGGTACCCCGCGGCGTCCGGCCACGGGTGGACGGTGTTGTAGTCCACCGCGGTGCCGGTGACGGAGTCGGCCGACACCGAGATCTCCGCCTCACCCCGGCGTGCTGTCGTGCACTTGGGCGGATCGTAGTACGTCCGGTCCGGGTTGTCGGCGGTGATGACGTTGTTCTTGACCGTCGCGCCGGCCGAGGCGCCGTCGATGAGCACGCTCTCCATGCAGGAGTACGCGATGGTGTTCTGGGAGACGACGAGTCCGGGGCTGTCCTTGGCGGTGACCGCCGAGGTCCTGGTCCGGTTGAAGTCGTTGGTGGTGACCAGGTTGTCGTGGGTGCCCGGGTCGAGCGACACTCCGATTCCCCAGTGGATGAGGTTCCGGCTGACCGTGACGTGGTCGCTGGTCCCCGATATCCGGATGTCGGCGGTGCCGAGGGAGTTCTCGAACCTGTTCTGGTCGACGGTGATCCGTGAGGAGTCGTTGATGACGAAGGCGTCCCGCTTGCCCGCGTGGTGGAAGCCCCGGATCACCACGTCGTGGACACCCGACAGCACGAAGCTGCCGGTCGTTCCGGCAGTGGAGCGCAACGTCGGCTGGGAACCCCAGTTGTAGAGCACGGGAGCGCCCAGGAAGGTGATGGGCTGTTCCGGCGTACCCGAACGGGTCAGCCGGACCACGTCGTCGACGTACCCCTTGTCAGTGGCGAGGACCTTGACCGTCTGGCCCGCCAACACGTCCTCGGCTGCGGCCGATACGGTGCAGTAGGGCGTGTCGGCGGTGCCGGTACCGCTGTCGGAACAGTGCGAGTCGTCGGCATTGCTGACGATGAGAACGGTGGCGGCCGGTGCCGCGAGTGCCGGGGCCGGTAGCCCGAGGACAGCAGTGGCGAACACCGCTGTCAGACCGACGGATAGACGCAGACGCACGGTGAGAAGCGCTCCCTGGGAGAATCGTGATGACCAGCGGATCAGCTTCCCATCGGACCGGCCCCACCGTCGAACGGGTTCTCCCGACGGAACCCGCAGGCCCCGGGCGGACCGTGGCCGGTCGGTGGCAGCTCCGGGAGCTGAGCCGCGGTGTGTGCGCCCCAGAGCAGGCCGACCTCGCGCACGGTCACCCGATGTCCCTCCGGCCCGGGCCAACCGCAGCCGTACAGCCGACGCAGGTCCTCGGCCGAGGGTGTCTTCCGGTGCTGTCGCTTCTCCGCACGACGGCGGGTGGCGAAGGCGTCGAGTCCGGCGATCCAGGCGGCGCGGCTGAGCTCCAGCATGTCCAGGGCCCGCAGCAGGGCTGCTCCGTCGGCCCGCAGGTCGCCGGCCGTCTCCAGATACGACCAGGTCGCGTCGAACCCGATGGGGCAGTACTCGCCGACCGCGCATCTCAGCGCGCTGTAGCGCCTCCCGTGGGGGAGATCGCGGTCGCGGACCCGCCCGGCCTGGGACGAGAAGCTCACGGTGCCTGCCGGCCCAAGGGCGACTGCACCTCGCGGAGTGCGTCGAGCAGTTCGCCCAGCGCCTCGGGAAGGCGCGCTCTGGTCTCGTCCGCCGGCCGGTCGGCAGCAACGGGGACGGGTCCCCACCACCAGTTCGCGGAGGGCGGGGCCGGGGTGAACTCCAGCTCCGGGAAGTCGGATCCGACCCAGATCCGGCGGGCGGCCTCGGCGTACGCCCGGTACACCGCCGGCTTGTCCTCCTGGGGCACGTCCGGGCTCCAGATGCCGAAGGTGAGCGGCGTGGGCAGCTCGGGCGACCACTGCTCGGGCTCGAAACCGGCGAAGACCTGCACCGTGGGGCTGACGGTGTAGCGGGCACGGAAGTACACGCCGTTCTTGTCCACCCAGTCGGACGGGCCCTTCTTCGTCACCCGGGCGTCCTTGTGGAGTCCGTCGAACAGCAGTTGCGCCGTCGTCACGGCCTTACGGAAGGTGGCCCGGGTGACGCCCTCCTCCAGTTCGGCGCGCGTCCACTCCACCAGTTCCCGTTCCAACCGGTTCACCAGGCCCTCCAGTTGCTCCACTTCGAATTCCAGCCGCCCGATCTCCCCGCCCGCCGTCTCACGGACCCGCCGCAGGAGTTCGGGCCAGGACGCCACCACCAGGTGCCGCAGCCCGGCCGTGGTCATCACGTGCAAGCCGGTGCCGTCCGGCGTGAACTCGTCGTAGCCCAGGCCCTCGGCCCGCACCCGGGCGGCCAGCTCCTCGCAGAGCGCCTCGATCCGGGGCCCCGGGCAGAGGAACAGCACCACCCCGCCCTCCGCCACACCCCGGAGGTAGCCGCAGGGCTGCGCGTCGGTCAGCTTCGCCCAGAACTTGCCCTCCACCACCACCCACCGCCGCCCGCCGTACTCCCCGACGATGTCGGGTATCCCCTCGGCCGCCGCGTCCCGCCCCTCCGGCCGGTACACGACCCGGTCGCGATCGGCGGGCGGAACGGCGGACATCGCTCCCAGCACCTGCCGCACGGGCGCGTATTCGCGGGCCAGGTAGGACAGCCCCCAGGTCGCCACCTGCTCCCGGCGCGTGACGAACTGGTCGACGAGGTGCACGAGCAGGCCTTCCGGCACTGATCCCCCTGGGTGCGCGGTGTCCGATGCCGAGCGACTCTACATGACCTTGGTGACCGCCGAACCAGGCGTACGCACGGGGATCCCGGCCCGGCCGCCACCCGCGCCCGGGCCGGGCGGGCGGCCGCCCCGGACCACGGCCCAGGCGCCCTACGGGGGTGCCGACGGCGAGCTGCGGAGCCGTCCGAACGCAGCGCTGCCCCGGACGGGCACTCGTCCGGGGCAGCGCTGCGTACGGGGCGGGGGCGGTCAGCTGCCGGCCACCGCCACGGTGTTCGCCGGGCTGATCGGGCCGGCCGCGCCGGTGGCCTCGGTGTCCATCCAGGCCGACCAGCGGCCGGCCGAGAAGTCGCCGTTGGCGTTGAGGACCCGCCCGCCGGACACGCCGAACAGCCGCAGGTTGCTGCCGGTGTAGGTGGCGGCGAGCGCGGTCAGCGGGGCGCTCTGCCCGGTGGCGCCGGAGACGTCGCCCCAGCCGCTCCAGGCTCCGGCCGCGTAGTCGGCGGTGGCCTGCTTGACCCTGCCGTCCACCAGGGCCACCAGGTGCTGCTTGGTGCCGACCGAGACGGTGGCGAGGCCGGTGACCGTACCGGTCAGCGGGCCGACCGCCGCGGTGACGTCGCCGTAGCTCCAGGTGCCCCGGCTGTAGTCGGCGTCGGCGACGTGGATCCGGCCGTCGGAGCCGAGGCCGTCGATGTGCAGCACGTTGCCGGTGGCTGCCGCCGCGACCTTGCTCAGCGCGCCGGTGGGCAGGCCGAGCGCGCCGGAGACGTCGCCCCACGGGTACCAGCGGCCCGCGCCGTAGTCGGCGGTCGCCTCCAGGAGCCGGCCGCCGGACACCGCGACCACGTGCATCCTGGTGCCGGTGGCGGCGACGCTCACCTCGGTGACGGGTGCCGGCGGCGTACCGGCCAGGCCCGCACCCTGAAGGTCGGTCCAGGGAGTCCACTCACCGGTGTACAGGTTTCGGTCGGCCGTGAAGACGTGCCCGGCCGCGACCGTCACCGCGTGCAGCTGGCTGCCCATGTACAGCAGGGCGAAGGTCTGGTTCGCATCCGCCGTCGGGCCGGCCGCCGGTATCGCGTGGTACGTCTCCCAGACGCCGCGCGTGTAGTTGGCGCCCGCGTTGAACGAGCCGGTGGTGGTCTTCGCCAGCAGCTGCACCCGCTCACCGCCGGCCAGCACGTCGGTCTGGGCCGGCACCAGCTCGACGTCGGCGGCCGAGACGAAGGCCAGCCGGTGGTTGTACCGGATCGGGTAGTACGTCACGCCGCCGGTGACCAGGGTGCGGTCGTGCGCGGCGCTGCCGTCGACGGTCGGGGCGTAGTAGAAGTCGCCGGCGACCGGGGTGGTACTGGCCGGGACGTACGACTGGCCGGCCGGCAGGGTGGCGGTGAGCGCCACGATGTTCGGATCCGGCGCCGGGACGCCGGCCGCCGTGTAGGCGCCGTACTCCGGGTAGGAGCGGCCGTAGACCGCGACGCTGCTCAGGCCGGCCTTCGGGGTGAGCACGTACTGGCCCTGCCGGTTGTCGGCCGCGGCGATGGTGCCGTCGTTCCAGAACCAGGCCTTCTGGCCGTTGTACCAGATGGCCGTCCACTGGCCCTGGATGCCCGCGACCACATAACTGCCGCCGGCCACGGCCTTGTCGCTCCAGTCGGAGGCGTTCTGGGTGCCGCTGCCGATCAGCGGGCCGCCGGGGGAGCTGTAGAGGTAGACGAAGTTCGCCGGCTGGGCCGGGACGTTGTTGACGACCGGACGGTAGGCGTTGGAGAACGGCGGGTTGATGGTCACCCGGCCGCCGACCACGTAGCCCTGGTCCGGCGAGACGTGCCCGCCGACCAGGTCCATGTAGTGGTTCCAGTCCCAGAACGTGCCCGGGTCCCAGTGCATGCCGCTCACCGAGCTCTGGATCGGGCCCGGCACCTCGTCGTGGCCGATGATGTGCTGGCGGTCCAGCGGGACCCCGAACCGGTCGGCCAGGTAGCGGGTGAGGGTCGCCGACGACTGGTACAGCTGCTCCGAGTACCAGCCGGCCCCACTCAGCGCGTAGCCCTCGTGCTCGATGCCCACGCTGTGCATGTTGAGGGTCTTGTTGCCGGCGTGCCAGGCGACGTTCTTGTCCGCCACCATCTGCGTGACGTGGCCGTCGCTGGAGCGCAGCAGGTAGTGCGCGCTCGCCAGGGTGGCCGGGTTCTGGAAGGTCGCCACCGAGCCCGCGTAGCCGCCCTCGGTGTCGTGGATGACGATGTAGTCGATGTCCGCGCCGGTGCGGGCGGCCATCGAGTAGTTGCCGAAGTCGTTCACGTCGGCGCTGTTCTGCGCGTACGCGGCCGGCTGGAAGTCGCAGCCCAGGGTGCTCGGGCATTCGATCGGGTCGGTCGCCGCAGCGGTGAGCGCGCTCCGCGTGACACCCCGCGAGGCGGGCTGGCGCTCCACCCCCCGGTCCACAGCGGGGCTGTGCGCGGCGGCGGCCGGGTCGGCCGCGAGGGTCACCTGCTGGCCCTCGGAGGTGACCCGGGCCGCGCCGACCTTGAGGGTGCCGAACACCCGGTCGGCGAACTCCCGCCCCTCGGAGGCCTCCTGGCCCCCGGTACCGCCGTTGCTGAAGCCGACCACCGCGCCGTACCAGGCGGCCGGGTCGGCGGACAGCCGGCCCTCGGCCTTGCGCTGCTGGCTGGCGAGCAGCGCGGCCGCGCCCCGGATGCTCTGCAGGCTGTCCTCGCGCAGCTCCGCCGCCGGACGGCCGATCAGGGCGGCCGCCGCGTCCAGGGTGTGCAGCGCGGGGCTGTCCACCGGCGCCGCCGGGACAGGCTTCGGCCTGGCCTTCGCGGCGGGCTCGCCGTCTCCGCGCAGGTCGGCCTCCGGCTCGGAGGCGGCCTGGAGCGCGGCGACCGCCGCCAGGTCGACCTGGGTGAGGCCCATGACGTTGTAGTTGCCGGTGGTGCTCGGCCGGCCCTGGTGCGACTCCCAGCGGGTCTCCTGGTAGGAGACGGCCAGCAGGAGGCCGACGGGGACCTTGAACTCCTTCGCCGCGGCGGCGAACTGCGCCTGCAGCCCCGGCGGAGCCGCCTGCGCCGGCGCTGCCGCCGCGATCGTCCCGCCCCCCACGGCGAGGCCCAGCACGGCCGCCGAGGCCGTCATGGCGGCCGCCGCGCGGAGCGGCGACCGCAGGTTCGTCCTACGAGTCCGATGAGTCAACGAGTCCCCCGAGCTTCCCTGTTCGACCGGATCACATCTCGATGGGGAACGTACCAAAGGCGGGTGACGGACCTTCACCCGGGCCGAGCCGGTCCGTGGACCGACGACCGGGCGGCTCCACCCCGCGCGGGCGCCGCGCTCACCCCTCGTACGGCGCCAGGTCCGCCCGCTTCGGGGCGCGGCCGTCGCCGGAGGAGCGGCCGGTGAGGCGGCGGACGATCCACGGGCCGAGGTGGTTGCCGAGCCAGCGCAGGTCGGAGCGGAGCTTCTCGGCGCGGCCGCGCGGCGGGGCGGGCGGCAGCGGGGCGCGCCAGTCGAAGGCGGCGGGGCGGCCGAGGGCCTCCAGGACGGCCTCGGCGACGCGGCGGTGGCCCTCGGGCGAGAGGTGCAGGCGGTCCTCGGCCCAGAGCCGACGGTCGTCGAAACAGGGGGCGGAGAAGAGGTCGACCACGGCGACTCTCGGGTCCGCGCCGAGGCCCTCCACGAAGGCCTTCATCCGCAGGACGGCGGGGAGCAGCCGGGCGCTGCCGGCCATCCGGCGGGTCGGGTCGGTGCTGGTGAACAGCACGACGGTGGCGCCGGCGGCGAGCAGCGCGGCGGCGGACCGGCCGAGCTGCTCCTCCACCCACGCGATGTCGCAGCCCGGCCGCAGGACGTCGTTGAGGCCGCCGGCCAGGGTGACGAGTTCGCTCTGCATGGCGGCGGCGCCGGGCACCTGTTCGTCGTGGATCTGGCCGATGAGCTTGCCCCGGACGGCGAGGTTGGCGTACCGGAACGGGCTCTGCGGCTGTTCGGCGGCCAGCCGGGCGGCGACGCGGTCGGCCCAGCCCCGGTAGTGGCCGTCGGGGAGCAGGTCGTCGCACATGCCTTCGGTGAAGGAGTCGCCGACGGCGACGTAGCTGGCGTACCTGCGGTTCACGGTGGAAGTGGCTGTGTTCTCCATGGCGCGACGATCGTACGCGTACCCGGCCGGTGGCGGCCGACCGCCCCTACTTGTCGGTAGGGCCCCGCGGCGGCTCTCCGGGCCGCGGATGCGGTCCCGGACGGCGGGCAGGCGGCATGGCGGGCGCCCGGCGCGGGTAGACCCGGTACGGCCTGCCATGGGGGGGGATCGTTGGACTACATCTGCTATCTGTCGCGGTCGAAGATCGACAGTCTCTACCTGCAGCTCCATCCGGACGGGCTCGACGAGGTGACCGAGCAGGTGGTCGACGAGAGGTCGCGGACCGCGGACCTCCAGGCCGGCCTGTCGCTCGGGCAGATCGTCAGCCTGTTCAAGGGCGGCATCACGTACGGCAGAAGGAACGTCATCCAGCGCGAGCGCAAGGTGAAGACCGCCTATGTGGAGAAACTCGCGGACGTGTTGATCAACATCGCCGTCGACCACGGGGACGTTCCCGACATCGGGGCGGCGCCCGCCTCCGGGCCACCGGGTTCCGTCTACTACTTCCACCGGGGGTCCTTCCGGGTCGAGACCCCCGTGTCGGCCCCCACGGTCGAGGACGTCGTGACGCTCCGCTCCCCGGTCGGCGACCGGACCCTCTATCTGGACTGCTCTCTCCGGTACTTCAGCGAAGGGCCGGAGCCGGACGGCAGGTTCCTGCTGCACTCGGGCAACCACCGGTTCTTCACCGGCGACCTGTCCCTCACCCTGCAGGGTGTCTTCGTACTGTTCCAGGCCGAGAACCGGAAGATCTTCGGTACGCCGCTCTACCTTCAGCTCTCCGCAGCCGGCGGAAGCGCGTTGTAGTCGGAGGCCATCGGTGGAGATGCTGGATCCGGAGAGCCACGACCCGGAGGAGTACGAGGGGAAGACCGTCGTCATCGACGGCTGCCGGTACGACGTCGGGGAACAGGTCGGGGCCGGGGCCTCGAAGTTCGTCCATCTGCTGCGGAACCGGAGATCCGGCCTCTGCCTGAGCGTGCTGGCGATCTACCGCGACCCGGAGGCCGGCCGGGAGGAACTCAAACGCGAACTCGCCGCCAAGTCGGTCGCCGGCCTGCTCGGACTGGGAGTGGTCCCCAACATCAGGCAGATCTCGCTGCCCGGCGCACCGGCTCATCTCCAGGACTACGTCGGGCCGTTCGAGGCGGAGCCGAGCCCTCATCTGCTGGCCGCCCAGCAGCTCCTGGCCGAGGAGCGCTGGGCGGAGGCCGTCTCCGCCCTCTCGATCGTGCTCCGGGAGCGGCCCGACCACACGGTGGCGCTGAACAACACCGCCTACGCCCTGGCCCGGCTCGGCCGCCCGGAGCACGCCGTCGAACTCATGGACCACGCACTGGAGGTGGAGCCCAACTACCTTCCCTATCTCCGCTCCTACATCCAGTACGCGGACGCCGCCGGACTGCTCGCCGAGATCCTGTACGGGGTCTCGGTACTCCGGGAGAAGTACCCCGACGACCACAGCTGCGACCGGTCGGCCGCCCAGGTGCCCGCCCGGGCCGCGGAACTGAACAACAAGGCCGTCGATCTGTCCGTGGCGGGCCGCCGGGACGAGGCGGTGGAGGCCATCACCCGCACCGCCGCGGCATACCGGCTGCTCGCGGTCGAGGATCCGGAGGGCTACGACGTCGAGCTCGCCGAAGTGCTGGTCAACCTGGGGAACTTCACCCGCCGGGCCGGCGATCCCGTCGGGGCGACGGCGCCTCTGGTCGAGGCACTGGTCATCAGCCAGGAGTACGACCACGGCCAACTGTTCGGGATCGCCGCCGACTCGCTGCGCCACGCCTGGGCCGAGAGCCCGGCGGAGGTGGCCGCGGAGTTCCAGCGGCTCACCGGTGATCCGATGCCCGACTGGCTGGGCCGCCGGCCCGATCCCCAGGACCGGCCGGGCGGCTCCTGACCTCTTCGCAGGCCGGGCTCCCGGCCGCCGTACGGTTGGGTCATGGAACTCACCCAGGTACGCCTGCTGGTCACCGACTTCCCCGCCGTGTACCGCTTCTACCGTGACGTGCTCGGCCTCAAGCCGCAGTTCGAGGCCGAGCACGGCCCGTACGCCAAACTCAGCCCCGACAGCGGCAACGCCGCCGTCGCGCTGCAGGACCGCGCCCAACTGGCACACGTTCTCGCAGAGTTGGGTGCCGAGCCGACGGGGTACCGGGCACTGCTGGTGCTCCGGGTCGACGACCTGGACGCCGTCTACGCGGAACTCGTCTCACGGGGAGCCGAGTTCAGCGGGCCCCCGGCGCCGATGGGCGACCGGATCCGGGTCGCGTACCTCACCGACCCGGAGGGGAACCTCGTCGAGCTCCAGGAGTGGCTGGCCCTGCGCGGGTAGCGGTAGCGGTAGCGGCAGCGGCAGCGGCACCAGCAGCAGCAGCAGCAGCGCGACCGTCAGCCCGTCACCGGTGCCGGGAACACCTGGCGCAGCGTGAAGGCCTCCGGCGTGGGGCCCTCGGCGCGGAGCAGGACGAGGCGCTCCTCGGCCTCCTTCGGGGTCGGAATGTGACCCGCCGGGACCCACCACAGGGCCGCCATCGCCTCGGCGGGCTTGGCGAACCACTCCCGCCGACGGCTCAGCAGCGCCCGGTGGGCCGGGTCGTAGACGTACGCGTCGAGGGCGGCGGGGTCGCGCCAGACGGACATGTTGAGGAGCAGCCAGTCGTCCTCGAAGACCCGGAAGGCGGTCGCGTCGCCCTCGTCGCCCTGGAGTCGCCAGACGAAACCGTCGGCGGCGTCGGCGAGGGCGTTCAGCGGGTCGAGGCCGGCGACGAAGTCGGCCAGCAGCGGGCTGTCGAGGGGTTCGAGCATCCGGGCAATGTTGACCTGGGCGAGTTGGTACGCCGGGGCGGTGGGCTTCGGCGCGTCCGTGGTCGTGGTGGTCGTCATACGTCCGACCCTAGTCGCCGGCCGGCGCGGTGTCCGCTGCTTTCCGTCCGCTGAACCAGTGCTCGCGGACGGCGTCGGTCGGGCGCTGCTCGCCGAGCAGGCCGGTGCCCCATTCGGCCAGCGTGAGCACGACCTGACGGAGCGTCACTCCCTGCTCGGTGAGCTCGTAGACGACCGCGTTGGCGGGCCGCTCCAGCTTGCGGCGCAGCACCAGCCCGTCGGCTTCGAGCTGCTTGAGGCGGGTGGCGAGGATGTCGGTGGACAGGCCCGGGAGGTCGGCGTGCAGGTCGGTGTAGCGGCGGGGACCACCGAGGAGTTCGCGGACGATCAGAAGGCTCCAGCGCTCCCCCACCGCGTCCAGGGCGCGGGCGACGGCGCAGTACTGGTCGTAGCTTCGGCGTGACATGGGGATCAGCATAGCCAAAAGGTTGGACTTTCCAAGTGGTTACTTGGTAGAACAAAGCGACCGGTTGTGAGGGTGAGGGTCGGGAGGCCGCTGATGGAGTTCCGCCAGTCCAGCAAGCTCAAGGATGTCTGCTACGAGATCCGGGGGCCGGTGGTCGACCGCGCGAACGCACTGGAGGAGGCCGGGCACACCGTCCTGCGGCTGAACACGGGCAACCCCGCGACCTTCGGCTTCGAGGCGCCCGAGGAGATCATCCAGGACATCGTCCGCAACCTCTCCAACGCGCACGGCTACAGCGACTCGCGCGGCATCCTGCCCGCCCGCCGGGCGGTCGTGCAGTACTACCAGCAGCGCGGCGTGAACGGCGTCACGGTGGACGACGTCTACCTCGGCAACGGCGTCTCGGAGCTGATCCAGATGTCCGTCCAGGCGCTGGTCGACGACGGCGACGAGGTGCTCGTCCCCGCCCCCGACTTCCCGCTCTGGACGGCCGTGGTGCGCCTCGCGGGCGGCAAGGCCGTGCACTACCTGTGCGACGAGGAGGCCGAGTGGTACCCGGACCTCGACGACATCGCCTCGAAGATCTCCCACCGCACCAAGGCCATCGTCGTCATCAACCCCAACAACCCGACCGGCGCCGTCTACCCGAAGGAACTGCTGGAGGGCATCCTCGACCTGGCCCGCCGGCACAACCTGATGGTCCTCGCGGACGAGATCTACGACAAGATCCTCTACGACGGCGTCGAGCACCACTGCCTCGGTGCGCTCGCCGACGACGTCCTCACCCTGACCTTCAACGGCCTCTCCAAGGCCTACCGGGTGGCCGGCTTCCGCAGCGGCTGGCTGGTCGTCTCCGGCCCCAAGGCCCGGGCCAAGGACTACCTGGAGGGGCTGACCATGCTGGCCGGCATGCGGCTCTGCCCCAACGTCCCGGCGCAGTACGCCGTCCAGGCCGCGCTCGGCGGCCACCAGTCCATCAACGACCTGGTGCTGCCGACCGGCAGGCTCGCCGAGCAGCGCGACGTCGCCTGGCGGGCGCTCAACGAGATCCCCGGCGTCAGCTGCGTCAAGCCCAAGGGCGCACTGTACGCGTTCGCCAAGCTCGACCCGGCCGTCCACAAGATCGTCGACGACGAGCAGTTCGTGCTGGACCTGCTGCTCCGCGAGAAGATCCACATCGTTCAGGGCACCGGCTTCAACTGGCCCCGCCCCGACCACTTCCGCTTCGTCACCCTCCCCCGCGCCGACGACCTGGAGACCGCCATCAGCCGGATCGGCCGCTTCCTCACCACCTACCGGCAGTGACCCCCTGGGGGCCGGCGGGTCCGCCCGGACGCCGGACCGCTCCGTAGGCTGACCGCCATGACCGTGCTGCGCTCCGTCCTGCTGTTCGCCCTCGCCGCCCTCGCCGAGATCGGCGGCTGCTGGCTGATCTGGCAGAGCGCCCGCGAGTCCCGGCCCTGGTGGCTGGCCGGCATCGGCGTGCTGGTGCTCGGCGCGTACGGCTTCGTCGCCGCGCTCCAGCCGGACGGCGACTTCGGCCGGGTGCTGGCCGCGTACGGCGGGGTGTTCGTGGCCGGCTCGCTGGCCTGGGGCGTCGTGGTGGACGGCTTCCGCCCGACCCGCTACGACCTCGTGGGTGCCGCCATCTGCCTCGCCGGAGTCGCCGTCATCATGTACGGGCCACGCGGCGACGCCTAGCATCGGCCGCAGTGCCCCCCGCACCACCACCCTCACGGCGGAAGGACCCCCGATGCCCAAGCCACCCGAGCCCGGCACCCGAGCCCCCGAGTTCACCCTCCCCGGCCTGCTGTTCGACGCCGAGGGCGGTACGGCCGAACGGCGCGAGTACCGCCTCGCCGACGCCAAGGGCAGCCCGCTGGTGCTGGTCTTCTACCCCGGCGACGACACCACCGTCTGCACCAAGCAGCTCTGCTCCTACACCTCCGACCTGGACCGCTTCCGCGACCTCGGCGCGGCCGTCTGGGGCGTCAGCCCGCAGGACCTCGACAGCCACGAGCGCTTCGCCCGCAAGCACCGGCTCGGCTTCCCGCTGCTCGCCGACACCGACCGCGCCGTCGCCCGCGCGTACGGCATCGCGGTGCCCGGCCTGGGCCTGCGCCGCTCGGTCTTCATCCTGGACGGCGACGGCGCCGTCCGCTGGAAGCACGTCGCCCTGGCCGGCCTGACCTTCCAGCACAGCGACACCCTCGCCGAGCAGCTGGCCGCCCTGCAGTCCTGACCCACCCGGGCTCCCGGCCACCCGCCGGAGGGAGCCGCACCGGACGGAGCCGCCACGACGTGACGTCGTGGCGGCTCCGGTCGGTGCGGCGGGCGGACCCGGGCTACCAGCCCCAGCCGCCGCCCTCGCCGTCGTCGTCCGTGCGGCTGTCCCAGCCCTCGCCGACCTTGCGCAGGATGGTGTAGTTGTCCACCTGGGTGCCGTCCTCGGCGAGGGCGGTCACCTTCATCGAGGACTTCTGGCCCAGGTGCGCCGGGGTGACGTCGACCCGGATGAACGAGTAGCCGGTGTAGCGCACCCGCGACCACTCGACGGTCTCGGTGACCTTCACGCCGCCCGCGGCGAAGTGGTAGGTGTTCACCGAGTCCTGGCGGTTCTCGTGGCCCTCGTAGGTGTCGGGGGCGTCGAAGCTGTAGAGGCTGCGGCCGGCCGCGCCCGCCGTCACGTACACCACGCCGTCCTTGGCGGGCTCGACGGTGGCGCCGCTCGGCACCGCCTTGGAGACCTTGTTGCCGAGGATCGCGTCGGTGCGCTCGTACACGTGGTTGTGGCCGTTGACGACCAGGTCGACGCGGTACTTCTCGAACAGCGGCACCCAGGCCTCCCGCACGCCGCCCTCGGAGGCGTGCTGGTGCGTGGTGGAGAACGCGCAGTGGTGGAAGAAGATCACCACGAAGTCGACGGTCTCGTCGTTGCGGAGGTCCTTGAGCTGGCGCTCCAGCCACTTGGTCTGCTTGCCCGCCGAGATGCCCAGGTTGGCCGGGATCTCGTACGAGACGTCGTTGGCGTCCAGCGAGATGACGCCGACGTTCTTGTAACGGAAGGTGTAGACGCCGGGGACGGTGCGCGGGTCCGGCCCGTTGTCGGGCAGGAAGAAGCGGTGGTTCTCGCCGCCGTAGCCGTTGGCCGAGTACCAGGCCTCCATGTCGTGGTTGCCGTACGAGACCATCCACGGGACCTTCGAGGCCACCGTCTCGGTCTGGGCGAGGAAGGCGTCCCAGGTGGCCGCGTTGAACGCGGCCTTGTCCGAGTCCTGGCCCGAACCGGCCGCGTCGGCGTAGCAGATGTCGCCGGCGTGCAGGTGGAAGGCCGGGTTCTGGGCCAGGATGACGTGGTCGTTGCCGGCCGCGTGCGCGCTGACGCCCTGGTCACCGAAGGCGGTGAAGGTGAACGGCTCGTACACCTTGCCCCACATGTGCTCGCGCGCGGGCGCGGTGCGGAAGGTGCTGAGGGTGGAGACGGCCTGCTGGGAGGCGGGGTCGAAGCCCTGGTGGCCGACACCGTAGTAGTACGTGGTGTCGGGCTGCAGGTCCTCCAGCGCGACGTGCAGGTAGTACTGGTCGACCGGCGCGCCGGTCTGCACGAGCGCCGGGGTGTGCAGCGCGCGCACCTCGGCGGCGACCTTGTGGCTGAGGTCCCACGGGTGCTTGCCGAAGCGCAGGAACGGCTTCTTCACCGGCGCCGGGACCTGCCAGGAGACCCGGAACTGGGTGTCCGGCTCGGGCCCGAAGGAGAGGTGACGACCGATCGGGGCGACCAGCGAGCCGTCGACGCCGTCCGTGGTGGCGCCCTGCGCCAGGAGCGGGGCGGCGGACGCACTGCCGGTACCGAGCGAGCCGCCCACCGCGAGCGCGCCGACGGTGATGGCACCGGTGCGCAGCATCCGGCGGCGGGAGAAGCGGCTGCGGAGGTAGTCGTGCTGCTCGGCCATGCTCATACGGTCGGCGAGCTTCTCGGGCACGCCCATGCGTGGGATATCCATGCCCGGACTTTCGCAGCGGCTGATTGCCCGCACACGGACGTCCGGTGAACGACCATCGGCGTGCCGCCCTGCCGGACCCCAAAGTTCGGCCATGCGCAGGCAAAGTACCCCGGGGAGGTGTACCCTGCCCCGGCCCGGCCGCCGTACCTGATCCAGCGTCCGGCCGCCGTGGCCGCCCGCCGTGGCCCGCCGCCCACCGGCCCGTTCCGTGCGCCCTGTGCACACCGCGCGCGCCGCGCGGCTGGAAGAATCACGCCCATGAGCCGGATACTCGTCTACAGCCGCAACCTGTCCTTCTGGCACCCCTCCGTCGTGGACGGCGTGCGCGCCCTGCGTGAGCTGGGCGCCGAGCACGACTTCACCGTCGACGCCACCGAGGAGCCGGCCGTCTTCCGCCCGGAGACCCTGAGGCCGTACGACGCGGTGGTCTTCCTCTCCACCGGCCTCGACGTGCTCGACGAGGCCGGACGGGACGCCCTGCGCGCGCACCTGACGGACGGCCACGGCTGGATGGGCGTGCACTCGGCCTCCGCCTCCGAACCGGGCTGGCCCTGGTACGACGGCCTGATCGGTGCCCGCTTCGAGGGCCACCCGGCGATCCAGCGCACCACCGTCGAGGTCGCCGACCCGTCCCACCCGGCGACCGCACACCTGCCGGCCCGCTGGGAGTGGACGGACGAGTGGTACAACTTCCGCTCCGACCCCCGCGCTTGCGGCGCGCGCGTGCTGCTGACCGTGGACGAGACCGGGTACGAGGGCGGCACCATGGGCCCCGGCCACCCGCTCGCCTGGACCGGCGAGCACGACGGGGTGCCGACCTTCTACACCGCCCTCGGCCACGCCCCCGAGGCCTACGCCGACCCGGCCTTCCGGGGGCACCTGCTCGGCGGCCTGCGGCACGTGCTCGGCGGCTGAGGGAGGGGGCCGTGCGCTACGTGGCGATCCGCTCGTCCCAGGTGCTCGGGGCGCGGTTGCCGGTGCCGTCGCAGGTGCGGCAGACCTCTTCGCGGTACGCGTGCTTGGCGCCGCTCGCGTCGACGCGGTAGCGCACGTACAGGCCGGTGCCGTCGCAGAGGAAGCAGTTCCCGCCGCCGCCGCCGACCTCGGTGGTGCCCGTGCCCTGGCAGGTGCGGCAGCTGAGGCCGGCCGTCCGGCCGGTGCCGGCGCAGATCCGGCAGACGGTGGTCACCGCGGCCCCCCGGCGGGGTGGGCGGCGTCCCGCATGATCACGGCCATGGTGGTCCCTCCGTCGTCGGCGCCGCCTGCCAGCGTAGTCCCGCGACGGCCGCCCCGGCACCGAAGTCGGCGGACCCGTTCCGGGCCGGCGGACGCGCCCTAGCCCGGCAGGCTCTCGCGCAGTCGGCGGGAGACCGCGAACTCCTGGAGGTCCAGGGTGCCCGGCGGGTCCGCGAGGCCCGGCCCGCCGGCCCGCACCCAGTCGGAAATCTCGTCCAGCATGTCGTTCTCGAGCACCCAGCCGAGCCAGACCGGCCGGCCACCGGCCCGGCGCCCCTCGGCGGACGGGCTGACCACCACGACGTTCGAGTGGGCGCAGGCGTCCAGGCACTTCACGGCCCGGACCTGCCCGCCGTCGCCGACGCCTTCACGGAGCCGCACCAGTTGGGCGGCGTGGTCGACGCCCGGGTGCTTGGCGTCGGTGCCGCAGCAGCAGCCGCGGCAGACGGTGACGGTCACCGGGGAGGAGGCGGCCGGCTTGTCCTTGTCCTTGTCCTTTTCCGGGCGGGTTCGGCGGCTCATCGGGCTCCCTGGTGCGCTGTGGTGCTGGTGATCTGCGGCGATGATCACCGTAGCGCCCCGCCCGCCGGGCACCGTCCGGGGGTCCCGCAGGCCCCGGGGCGGCCGCCGTCAGGCCCGGCCGCGGCGCCGCCGGTGCCAGGCGGCCAGCGGCAGGGCCCCCACGAGGGCCAGCAGGCCGGGGCCGGCCGCGGTGGCCGGTCCGGCCGCCGGGGCGGCGGCGAGCTGCTTCTGCCCGAAGGTGTCGGGCTCCGGCAGGGTCGCCCAGCGGCCGAGCGGCCAGGCCACCACCACGGCCCGCCCGATCACGTCGTCCAGCGGTACGAAGCCGTCCCCCGCCGTCTGCCGCTCGTGGTAGCGGGAGTCCTCGGAGCCGTCGCGGTGATCGCCCATCACCCACAGGTGGCCCGCGGGCACGGTGACGGTGCCGACCGGGTAGTTGTCGCAGGGCGTGGCGCCGGGGTAGATGTACGGCTCGTCCAGCGCCACGCCGTTGACCCGGACGGGCTCCCCGGCATTGCAGTCCACGGTGTCGCCGCCGACCGCGATGACCCGCTTGATGAGGTCCTGCTCGTCGGCCGAGGGCATCAGGCCGACCAGGCTCAGGGCCTTCTGGACGGCGTTCGCGCGCGGCGCGGGCTGGTCCCTCAGCCAGTCGCCCGGGTCGCGGAAGACCACGACGTCACCGCGCGACGGCGTGGAGCCGAACCAGGGCGTCAACTTGTCGACAAGTACCCGGTCACCCTTCTGCAGGGTGTTCTGCATCGAGCCGGACGGGATGGAGAACGCCTGCAGAGCGAAGGTCTTGATCCCGAACGCCAGCACCAGCGCGATGACGATCAGGACGGGGATCTCCTGCCAGAGCGGCCGGCGCGCCCGCCCCGCGGCGGGCTGCTCCGCGCCGCCCCGCGCTCCCCGCCCCGCGACTCTCCACCAGTTGCGCTTCCCCATGACCCTCTCCTCCACGCCGCGCGGCGCGCGCCGGGGGCGCGCATGGGCCGCCCCCACGCTGTATCCAACGCACCGGAGTTCCCGGGAGCCCGGCCGGGCTCAAGTCACCCGGGTTCGACGCTGAGCTGGGCGCCCAGCTCACGGAATCCCAGGGCACGCGCCACCCGGCGCGACGCCGGGCCGCGGGCCCGCCACTGCGGCAGCAGGCCCGCGGCGAGCGCGTGCGCGGCCGCCGCCGAACCCGTCAGGCGGGCCAGGCCGCGCCCCCGCAGACCCGGCGCGGTCAGCACGGCGAGGTGAGCCGTCCGGCAGGGCCGGCGAACGATGCGGCGAGGACGATGGCGCTCAGCCACGTGCCGAGGGTCGAGACCAGCGACGACGCCGTGGACAGCGAGCCGGT
>NZ_JBHUWW010000024.1:0-75772 GCF_042669755.1 Kitasatospora sp. NPDC057223
CCGGCCGGGTCGCGGGGGCGACCGGCCGGGCGCCGGAGGAGCTGCCGGGAGGCCGGCTCAGGCCGTGGCGGCCAGCACGCTCTGCACGGACTTCTCCAGGGTGATGAAGCTCAGCTCCCCGCCGACCGCCTCGACGCCGGTCTGGCGGTAGCCCTGGCGGGCGTACAGCCGCAGGTTGCCGAGGCTGCGGTGGCCGGTGAAGAGGCGGAAGTACGCCACGTCGCCCTCCGCGAGCAGCCGGCCCTCGATCGCGTCGAGCAGCCGCCCGCCGAGACCGTGGCGCTGCATCCGGGGGTGGACGACCAGACGCCCTATCCGGCCGACACCGTCCTCGTCGACCCGGCCACGCACCGTGCCGACGACCTCGTCACCGAGGCGGGCGACCAGCACGTGCCGCTCGCCGAGCTCGGTGCGCAGACTGTCGAGGGTCTGGGTCAGCGGCTCGATGCCCCAGTCGCCGTACAGCTCCGCCTCGCCCTGGTAGCCGAGGTACTGGAGCTTGAGGATCTGTTCCGCGTCCTGCTCGGTCGCCACCGAGATGATCACACTCATGCCCATGTGCAGGGCCTCCCCTTCGTTGGTCTCCGGCGCGCAGAAGTGAGGGTTCCGCACCGGATGCTCTGCCGGAGATCTGCCCGGCCGGGGATCGGCCCTGACCGGGGTTTGGCGCACGAACGTATCAGCCCGCCGGGTGGAGCAGCGCCCGCCGGGCCCGGCCTCGCTCACGCTCAGTATCCGTGCGATCGCGAAGTCGTCAAGAGAGTTCTGGAGAGTTACGTTCGCCACCGCTCTACCCCGGCGTCAGCTGCTCTCAACCTCCCGGCCTCGCGACGTGTCGAGCATCACGCCCGCAGGCCGTGCAGCAGGGTGCGCAGACACGCCAGGCAGCGCGAGCGGGTCGGGCCGATGCTGCCGCGCGGCATGCCCAGGAGGACGGCCAGCTCACGGTAGGTGAGGTCGGGCGCGCCGGCGAGCGCGGCGAGCAGCTCCGGACAGCGGCCCGGCAGGGCGGCCACCGCCGCCCGTACCGTCCGCCGGCGCCCTGCCGCGAGCACCTGTTGCTCGGCCGAGGGGGCCGGGCCGGGACGCCCGGCGGGCGAGCGGACGGCCCGCTCCCGGTCGGCCGTCCGGGTGAGCCGCCGGCACTCGTGGAGGGTCTGCCCGCGCAGCCAGGAGCGCGCGTCGCCCGGCAGCCCGCCGCCGGCGGCGCGCTCGCAGGCGCGCAGCCAGACGCCCTGCTCCAGCTCCTGCGGGTCGAGCCGGTGGCGGCGGGCCAGGACGGCGGCGAGCGGGGCGAAGGCCGGGCGCAGCTCGGCGACCGAGCGGTGGGTGAGCACACCGGCTCCTACCCGCACTCGGCGGGCGCGTACACGCCGAAGGGGCGCGACGGTGACCCGTCGCGCCCCTCGGTGACTGCCCGTCAGGCCTGGGCCCACTCCTGCTGGACGGCCAGGTCGGCCTTGATCTCGGCGAGCTGCGCCGCCACGGCGGAGGGGGCGGTGCCGCCCCGGCCGTTGCGGGAGGCGATCGCGCCGTGCACGTTGAGCACCGAGCGGACCTCGGGCGTCAGGTGCTCGGAGATCGCGGCGAACTGCTCGTCCGTCAGGTCGGACAGTTCGATGCCCTGGCCCTCGCAGACCTTGACGCAGGCGCCGGCGACCTCGTGCGCGACCCGGAACGGGACGCCCTGCCTGACCAGCCACTCGGCGATGTCGGTGGCGAGCGAGAAGCCGGCCGGGGCCAGCTCCTCCAGGCGCTCGCGGTGCACGGTGAGGGTGGCCATCATGCCGGTGAAGGCCGGCAGCAGGACCTCAAGGGTGTCGCAGGAGTCGAAGACCGGCTCCTTGTCCTCCTGGAGGTCCCGGTTGTAGGCGAGCGGCAGCGCCTTCAGCGTCGCCAGCAGGCCGGTCAGGTTGCCGATCAGGCGGCCGGACTTGCCGCGCGCCAGCTCGGCGATGTCCGGGTTCTTCTTCTGCGGCATGATCGAGGAGCCGGTGGAGAAGGCGTCGTGCAGCGTGATGAAGCCGAACTCCTTGGTGTTCCAGATGATCACCTCTTCGGCGATCCGGGAGAGGTTGATCCCGATCATCGCCGTGACGAAGGCGAACTCGGCCACGAAGTCCCGCGAGGCCGTGCCGTCGATGGAGTTGCCGACCGAGCCGCGCTCGAAGCCGAGCTCGGCGGCGACGGCCTCCGGGTCCAGGCCGAGCGAGGAGCCGGCCAGCGCGCCGGAGCCGTACGGGGAGACGGCGGTGCGGGTGTCCCACTGGCGCAGCCGCTCGGCGTCCCGGCTCAGCGCCTGGACGTGGGCGAGCACGTGGTGGGCGAACAGCACGGGCTGGGCGTGCTGGAGGTGGGTGCGGCCCGGCATCGCGGTGTCGGGGTGCGCCTCCGCGAGGCCGACCAGGGCGTGCTGGAGGTCCAGCACCAGGCCACCGATGATCTTCCCGTGGTCCCGGAGGTACATCCGGAACAGGGTGGCGATCTGGTCGTTGCGCGAACGGCCGGCCCGCAGCTTGCCGCCGAGGTCGGCACCGAGCCGCTCCAGCAGGCCGCGCTCCAGGGCGGTGTGCACGTCCTCGTCGGCGACGGTGCCGGTGAAGGCGCCGGACTCGACGTCCGCGAGCAGCTGCTCCAGGCCGGCCAGCATGCCGGCCAGTTCCTCGTCGCTCAGCAGCCCGGCCTTGTGCAGGACGCGGGCGTGCGCCTTGGAGCCGGCGATGTCGTACGGGGCGAGCCGCCAGTCGAAGTGCACCGAGGCGGAGAGCTTGGCCAGTGCCTCGGAGGGGCCGTCGGCGAAGCGTGCGCCCCAGAGTCGGACGTCAGAAGTCTGGCTGGACGACATCGCGTGGGCTCCTTGCGTGGGTAGCGGTAGCAGAAGGTCCCGGCTGCCGGGGTGCAGCCGGGACCGTGAGGGGGTTCGTCAGGCCTGGTCGCGGCGGGCCGCGATCTTCGAGGAGAGGCCGAAGATCTCGATGAAGCCCTTGGACATCGACTGGTCGAAGGTGTCGCCGGTGTCGTAGGTCGCCAGGTTGAAGTCGTACAGCGACTGGTCCGACTTGCGGCCGTCGACGACGGCGCGGCCGCCGTGCAGGACGAGCCGGATCTCGCCGGAGACGTGCTGGTTGGCCTCGTTGATGAAGCCGTCCAGGGCGCGCTTGAGCGGGGAGAACCACAGGCCGTCGTAGACCAGCTCGGCCCAGCGCTGCTCGACCTGCCGCTTGTAGCGGGCCAGCTCGCGCTCGACGGTGACGTTCTCCAGGGCCTGGTGGGCGGTGATCAGGGCGATCGCGCCGGGGGCCTCGTAGATCTCGCGGGACTTGATGCCGACGAGGCGGTCCTCGACCATGTCGAGCCGGCCGACGCCCTGGGCACCGGCGCGCCGGTTGAGCTCCTCGATGGCCTGCAGGACCGTCACCTTGCGGCCGTCGATGGCGACCGGGACGCCCGCCTCGAAGGTGATGACGACGGTGTCGGCCTCGCGCGGGGTGGCCGGGTTCTGGGTGTACTCGTAGACGTCCTCGATCGGGGCGTTCCAGATGTCCTCCAGGAAGCCCGTCTCGACGGCGCGACCGAAGACGTTCTGGTCGATCGAGTACGGGTTCTTCTTGGTGGTCACGATCGGGAGGTTCTTGGCCTCGGCGAAGGCGATCGCCTTGTCGCGGGTCATCGCGTAGTCGCGGACCGGGGCGATGCACTTCAGCTCGGGGGCCAGGGACTGGATGCCGACCTCGAAGCGGACCTGGTCGTTGCCCTTGCCGGTGCAGCCGTGGGCGACGATGCCGGCGCCGTGCTTCTGCGCGGCGGCGACCAGGTGCTTGACGATCGCCGGGCGGGACAGCGCGGAGAC
This sequence comes from Kitasatospora sp. NPDC057223, assembly GCF_042669755.1. Classification (NCBI taxonomy): domain Bacteria; kingdom Bacillati; phylum Actinomycetota; class Actinomycetes; order Kitasatosporales; family Streptomycetaceae; genus Kitasatospora; species Kitasatospora sp. NPDC057223. The sequence goes on from NZ_JBHUWW010000024.1 coordinate 3,851, forward strand.
CAGCGGGTACTGGCCCTGGTACAGCGCGTTGGCCTTGATGGCGGGGAGGCAGTACTCGTCCGCGAACTCGTCGCGGGCGACGGCCACCTCGGCCTCGACGGCGCCGCAGTCCAGCGCGCGCTGGCGGATGGCGTCCAGGTCCTCGCCGCCCTGGCCGACGTCGACCGCGACGGCGATGACCTCGGCGCCGGTCTCCTCGGCGATCCAGCCGATGCAGACGGACGTGTCCAGACCGCCCGAATAGGCGAGTACGACGCGCTCGGTCACGGCTTTCTCCTTCACAACTGTGCGAACAGGGCGTGCGGGGTGCTGGGCACCCCGGGGCTGTGCGGGTCCCATGCAGTGCTTGGCATAAGTATGCATGAGTCCGTATGGATTTCAAAACAAGGTGTGCGGTGCGGCACGAGCGGGCCCGCGGCCTACTGCGCCTTCGCCTGGGCGAGCTGCATCAGGTGGTCGGCGAGGGCCTGGCCGCCGGCCGGGTCCCGGCTGATCAGCAGCACCGTGTCGTCGCCCGCGATGGTGCCGATGATCTCGAACACCTCCGCCTGGTCGATCGCCGAGGCCAGGAACTGCGCGGCGCCGGGCGGGGTGCGCAGCACCACCAGGTTGCCGGAGGCCGTCGCCGAGACCATCAGCTCGCCGGCCAGCCGGGCCATCCGGCCCTCGCTGGCGGACTCCCCCATCGGGGCGCGCGGCGTGCGGTCGCCGCCCTCGGCCGGGACGGCGTAGATGAGCGCGCCGTCCCGGTTGCGGATCTTCACCGCACCCAGCTCGTCCAGGTCCCGCGAGAGGGTGGCCTGGGTGACCACCAGTCCGTCGTCGGCGAGCAGCTTCGCGAGCTGGCTCTGCGACCGCACGGGCTGACGGGTCAACAGGTCCACGATCCGCCGGTGCCGCGCGGCGCGGGTCTGCGGGACCTGCGACGTCGGCCCGGCCGTGACGGGCTGGTCGGAGTGGGGTGCGGTCATATGAATGATTCTCCCGGACTACGCGCGGCCGTCGGCGGCCGGGGCGCTCTCGCGCACCGCCCGCAGGATGGCAGGCAGCGCCGCGAGGAACGCGTCCGCCTCCTGCTCGGTGAGCACCAGCGGCGGGGCGAGGCGGACGGCGTCCGGCACCGCGGCGTTCACCAGGAAGCCCGCCTCCTGGGCGGCCGCCTGGATCTTCGCCGCCACCGGCTCGGTCAGCACGATGCCCAGCAGCAGGCCCGCGCCCCGGACGTGGGCGACGAGCGGGTCTCCGATCGCCTCGATGCCCGAGCGCAGCCGCTCGCCGGTCTTGCGGACGTGGTCCAGCAGGCCCTCGGACTCGATGGTGTCCAGGACGGCCAGCGCCGCCGCGCACACCACCGGGTTGCCGCCGAAGGTGGTGCCGTGGTTGCCCGGGTGCAGCAGGTCGGCCGCCGGGCCGAAGGCCAGGGTGGCGCCGATCGGCAGGCCGCCGCCGAGGCCCTTGGCGAGCGTGATCACGTCCGGCTCGATGCCCTCGTACGCCTGGTGGGCGAACCAGTGGCCGGTCCGGCCGATGCCGGTCTGGATCTCGTCCAGGACGAGCAGCGTGCCGGTGGCCCGGGTGATCTCGCGGGCCGCCTTCAGGTAGCCGTCCGGCAGCGGGATGGCGCCGTTCTCGCCCTGGACCGGCTCCAGGAAGACGGCGGCGGTGTCGGTGCTGACGGCCGCGCGCAGCGCCTCGACGTCACCGAACGGGACGTGGCTGACGTCGCCGGGCAGCGGGCGGAACGGGTCCTGCTTGGCGGGCTGCGCGGTGAGCGAGAGCGCGCCCATGGTGCGGCCGTGGAAGGCGCCCTCGACCGAGACCAGGTGGGTGCGGCCGGTCAGCCGGCTGATCTTGAACGCGGCCTCGTTGGCCTCGGCGCCGGAGTTCGAGAAGAACACCCGCCCGTCGTGGCCGTCCCGGCCGTCCGGCCGGGGCCGGGCCGAGAGCTCGATCAGCCGCTCGGCGAGCTTCACCGTCGGCTCGGCGAGGAACAGGTTGGAGATGTGCCCGAGGGTGGAGATCTGCGCGGTGACCGCCGCCACCACGGCGGGGTGCGCGGTGCCCAGGGCGTTGACCGCGATACCGGCGATGAAGTCGGTGTACTCCTTGCCGTCCGCGTCCCAGAGCTTCGAGCCCTCGCCGCGCACCAGCGGGATCCGCGGGGTGCCGTAGTTGTCCATCAGTGTGTGCTGCCACCGCTCGGTGAGCCGCTGGTTGCTGCTCGGGCCGTCGCTGCTCATGCCAGTCCCCCGGTCACGGTCGTCTCGTCGTCCGGCACGACCATCGTGCCGATTCCCTCGTCGGTGAAGATCTCCAGCAGCAGCGAGTGCTGCACCCTGCCGTCCAGCACGCGGGCGGTGCCGACCCCGGAGCGGACGGCGTTCAGGCAGCCCTCCATCTTGGGCAGCATGCCGGTCGCCAGGTCCGGCAGCAGGGCCTCCAGTTCGCTCGCGCCGAGCTGGCTGATCACGTCGTCCGAGTTCGGCCAGTCGGCGTACAGGCCCTCGACGTCGGTCAGCACGACCAGCATCTCGGCGCCCAGCGCGACCGCGAGCGCGGAGGCGGCGGTGTCCGCGTTGATGTTGTAGACGTGGCCGTCGGTGCTCCGGGCGATCGAGGAGATCACCGGGATCCGGCCGTCCCCGATCAGCGCCTTCACCGCGCCGGCCTCGATGTGCACGATGTCGCCGACCAGGCCGATGTCGACCTGCTCGCCGTCCACCACCGCGTAGCGCTTGACCGCCGTCATGGTGTGCGCGTCCTCGCCGGTCATCCCGACCGCGAACGGGCCGTGCTCGTTGAGCAGCCCGACCAGCTCGCGCTGGACCTGCCCGGCCAGCACCATCCGGACCACGTCCATCGTCTCCGGCGTGGTCACCCGCAGCCCGTTCGTGAACGAGGACTCCAGGCCCAGCTTCTCCAGCTGCGCGCTGATCTGCGGACCGCCGCCGTGCACCACCACCGGGTGCAGCCCGGCGTAGCGCAGGAACACCACGTCCTGGGCGAACGCCGCCTTCAGGTCCTCGTCGATCATGGCGTTGCCGCCGAACTTGATCACGACGGTCTTGCCGTGGAAGCGCTCCAGCCACGGGAGCGCCTCGATGAGGGTGAGGGCCTTGGGCAACGCGGTGTTGTTGCGGGCCTGTTCACCCTTGGGTGCGATCTGCACGGTGTACGTCTCCGGCTCGGGTGGGTGGATGCTGGCGGGCGCGGACCGGTGCCCGGGATCAGCTGGAGTAGGCGCTGTTCTCGTGCACGTAGTCGGCGGTGAGGTCGTTCGTCCACACCGTCGCGGCGGCCGGGCCGGCGTTCAGGTCGGCGGTGATGACCACGTCGCGGCCGGTCATGTCCACCAGGTCGCGGTCCTCGCCGACGCTGCCGTCCTTGCAGACCCAGACGCCGTTGATGGCGACGTCGAGGCGGTTCGGGTCGAAGGCGGCGGCGGTGGTGCCGATCGCGGCCAGCACCCGGCCCCAGTTCGGGTCCTCGCCGTGGATGGCGCACTTCAGCAGGTTGTTGCGGGCGATCACCCGGGCCACCTCGACGGCCTCCTCCTCGGTGGCCGCGCCGGTGACGTCGATCCGGATGTCCTTGCTCGCGCCCTCGGCGTCCCCGACCAGCTGGCGGGCCAGGTCGGCGCAGACGGTGCGGACGGCCTCGGCGAACTCGGCCTCGTCCGGGGTGACGGCGGCCGCGCCGGAGGCCAGCAGCAGCACGGTGTCGTTGGTGGACATGCAGCCGTCCGAGTCCACCCGGTCGAAGGTGGTGCGGGTGGCCGCCCGCAGCGCCGCGTCCAGGGCGGTGCTGTCGGCCTCGGCGTCCGTGGTGAGGACGACCAGCATGGTGGCCAGGCCCGGCGCCAGCATGCCCGCGCCCTTGGCCATGCCGCCGACCGTCCAGCCGGCGGGGCTCGTCACCTGGGCGGTCTTGTGCACGGTGTCGGTGGTCTTGATGGCGATCGCGGCGGCCTCGCCGCCGTCGGCGCTGAGCGCCTTGGCGGCCAGCTCGACACCGGGCAGCAGCACGTCCATCGGGAGCCGCAGGCCGATCAGGCCGGTGGACGCGACGGCCACCTCGCCCGCGTTGAGCTGCAGCTCCTCGGCGACCTTCTCGGCGGTGGCGTGGGTGTCCTGGAACCCGAGCGGGCCGGTACAGGCGTTCGCACCGCCCGAGTTGAGGATGACGGCCGACAGCCGGCCGCCCTTCAGGACCTGCTCCGACCAGAGCACCGGCGCGGCCTTGACCCGGTTGGAGGTGAAGACGCCGGCGGCGGCCAGCGAGGGGCCGTCGTTGACGACCAGCGCGAGGTCCGGCGTGCCGGAGGCCTTGATCCCGGCCGTGACACCGGCGGCGCGGAAGCCCTTCGCCGCCGTGACGCCGATGGTGGGGTTGTTCGTCACGGTGCGACTCCGTTCAGGGGGAGGCCGAGCTCTTCGGGCAGGCCGAGGGCGATGTTCATGCTCTGCACCGCGCCGCCGGCGGTGCCCTTCACCAGGTTGTCGATCGCGCTGATCGCGATGATCCGCCCGGCGTGCTCGTCCAGGGCGACCTGGACCAGCGCGGCGTTGGAGCCGTAGACCGAACTGGTCTGCGGCCACTGCCCCTCGGGCAGCAGGTGGACGAACGGCTCGAAGGCGAACGCCTCGGCGTACGCGGCCCGGACGGCCTGCGCCGTCACCCCCGGCTTCGCCTTGGCGGTGCAGGTCGCCAGGATGCCCCGGGACATCGGCACCAGGGTCGGCGTGAAGGACACGTTGACCGGCTCGCCCGCGACGGGCGTGAGGTTCTGCGACATCTCCGGCGTGTGCCGGTGGCCGCCGCCGACGCCGTACGGGCTGACGCTGCCCATCACCTCGCTGCCGAGCAGGTGCGGCTTCACCGCCTTGCCCGCACCGGACGTGCCGGAGGCCGCGACGATCACCGCCTCCGGCTCGGCGAGCTTGGCGGCGTAGGCCGGGAACAGCGCCAGCGTGACGGCCGTCGGGTAGCAGCCGGGGACGGCGATCCGGTTGCTGCCCTTGAGCGCGTCCCGGTGGCCGGGGAGCTCGGGCAGGCCGTACGGCCAGGTGCCGGCGTGCGCGGAGCCGTAGAACTGCTCCCAGTCGGACGCGGCCTTCAGCCGGAAGTCGGCGCCGCAGTCGACGACCAGGACGTTCTCGCCGAGCGCCTGCGCGACGGCGGCGGACTGGCCGTGCGGCAGCCCCAGGAAGACCACGTCGTGCCCCGCCAGCACCTCGGGTGTGGTGGGCTCCAGCACGCGGTCGGCCAGCGGCAGCAGGTGCGGTTGCAGTGCGCCCAGCCGGACCCCGGCGTTGGAGCCGCCGGTCAGCGCACCGATCTCGACCTCCGGGTGACCGAGCAGCAGGCGCAGGACCTCGCCGCCCGCATATCCGCTCGCTCCGGCGACGGCGACTCGCAATGCCATGACGTTCCCTCCTAGGACTTGGCATGAATATACGCACCACGGAACATTCATGCAAGGAGCTTCCGGGGTGGCCGCCCGGCCGCCGACTGCACTCCGGTGCCTTCCGTCAGGCTACGTTCCGCAGCCGCCCGCCCCGCACACCTCGTCACACCGGCGGGCCCGGGCGCTTTCTGCCGCCCGTTCTCAGGCCGCCAGCCGCTCCGCCAGACCGACGAGTTGGGGCAGCCGCAGCACCCGCCCGCCGGCTCCCGGCAGCGGCACGTGCAGCGGCGCCGTCCAGCCGGCCGGGATCGCCCCGAAGCCGTAACGGGCCCCGGCCAGGGTGCCGGTGACGGCCGCGACCGTGTCCGTGTCACCGCCGAGGTCGATCGCCGCGCGCAGCGCGTCCTCGTACGCCGCCCGCCGTCGGCTCTAGAGTTGCCGCATGGCAGCTGATGAGGGGAGCGTGCGGGTCGACGCCTGGGTGTGGTCCGTACGGCTCACGAAGACACGGTCGCTGGCCGCGGCGGCCTGCCGGGCCGGGCACGTCCGGGTGAACGGCGAGCGGGTCAAGCCCGCGCACGCGGTCCGGGCCGGGGACGAGGTGCGGCTGCGGCAGGACGGCCGGGAGCGGGTGGTCGTGGTCTCGCAGGTCGTGCGCAAGCGGGTCGGGGCGCCGGTGGCGGCCGACTGCTTCGTCGACAACAGCCCGCCGCCGCCCGCCGAGGCGGGCCTCGGGGCGGCCGCCGAGCGGGACCGCGGCGCGGGCCGGCCGACGAAGCGCGACCGGCGCGAGATCGAGCAGTTGCGCGGCTGGTAGGCGCCGCGGTCAGGCCGGCACGGTCTCCGTGAGGACCTGGGCGAGGAAGCGCGCCAGGTTCGCGCGGGTGCGGGCGACCTGCTCCTCCAGGGTCAGCGACTCCTCGGGCCGGCTGACCAGCGCCGACTTCCTGAGGCCGCGCAGGTAGAGCGAGCAGGCCAGGTCGGCGCACATGTAGGTGCCGACCGAGTTGCCCTGGCGGCCGGCCGCGCCCGCCCGGCGCGCGGTGAGCAGCGAGACGCCGGAGCCCGCGTGGGCGGTGATGCAGAGCGAACAGACGTTCGTCCTGGTCAGGCTCCTGCGGACGTTCGGCACGCGCAGGGTGACACCGACCGGCCCGCCGTCGTGCTCGGCGACGAGGTAGCTGCGGTCGGGGGCCTGCGGGTCCCGCCAGCCGAGGAAGTCCAGCGAATCCCAGGGGAGTTCGGCGAGAGCTCTGGGGAGGTTGAGCCTGCGGGCCTCGCCCTTCGAGCAGTTGACGAAGGAGTTGCGGATCTCGTTCTCGTCCAGCGGGTCCATGGTGCCGGAAACTAACACCGCGGCACGGGGCGGGTCACCTGGTTTGTGCCCCCGCGGGGCGCGCTGCCGGCCGGCAGCCCGGTCGGCAGCGCCGCGCCTCAGGACTTGAAGGCGACGCCGGCGTAGGCCGACACCTGCTGCCAGCCCTCCGGCAGGTCGTCCTGGTCGGCCCGCCAGAGCGGCAGTTGGACGAGGCCCGGCTCGGTCAGGGCGAAGTCGCCGAAGAACCGCTCCACCCGGGCCCGCTCGCGCAGGACGAGCGGGGCGCTGGCCTTGCTGTAGACACGGGTCCCCTCGGCGGACATCGACAGCGGCACGAAGTCCGGGCTGCCGTGCGACAGGATGAGGACGCTGCCGGGGGCGAGCACCTCGCGCAGCTTCCGGACGATCTCCTCGGCGCCGTCCTCGTCGCGGATGAAGTGCAGGACGGCGACGAGCATCAGCGCCACCGGCTCGGCGAGGTCGATGGCCTCCTTCAGGCCCGGCGCGTCCAGGATCGAGGCCGGGTCGCGCAGGTCGGCCTGCAGCACCGTGGTGTGTCCGGTCGGGTGGCCGGCCAGCAGCGCACGGGCGTGGGTGGCCACGATCGGGTCGTTGTCGACGTAGACGACCCGGGCGTCCGGGGCGACCCGGCGGGCCACCTCGGTGGTGGAGCCGACCGCCGGGATGCCCGTACCGATGTCGAGGAACTGCCGGATGCCCTGGCCGGCGGCGAAGGCCACCGCCCGGCCGAGGAAGGCGCGGTTGGTGCGGGCCAGCAGCGGCAGCGCCGGATAGGCGGCGATCGCCGCCTCGGCGGCACGGCGGTCCGCCTCGAAGTTGTCCTTGCCGCCCAGGTAGTAGTCGTACATCCGGGCCGGGTGCGGGATCTCGGTGTTGAGCTCGGTCGGCGGCTGCCAGTCCTCGCTCCTGGCCCACTGCCAGGTTCCGCCGACCGCCCCCGCGCCCTGCCCGTCGCCGTCCTGCGCCGCCTCCGTGGCCTGCGCAGCCGCCGCGTCCCGCACCGTGTCCTCGTTCATCTGGCCCGCCCCCTAGCGTTCCGACCCCGTGTCGCGGGAATCGTACCCAATGGCTCCAGCGGGGCCCAGAGCACCCGGGGTGCAGCTACCGCCCCTCGAATCGCCTGGGCATTCCGTCATATCTATGCTGAACAGCGATGACTGCCGACCGACGCACTGTGCTGCGTGCCACGGCCAGACTGGCCGCACTGACCGCCTTCGGCGGGGCCCTCGCCGCGTGCGGGGACGCCACCGCGACCTCCGGCCACCGGGCCGCTCCGGCCGGCCTCGCCGTCCGGCCCGCGGGGGCGGCGTCGGCGGGCGACCCGGTCGACCCGCCGATGGAGCAGTCGGCGTCCGGCCCGCCCGCGCCCACGGCCGGCCCGTCCGCGGACTCGGCGCCGGTGGCGACCCCGGCCCCGCCGGCCCCGCCCGTCCTCGCGCCGCTGGCCGCCGGCACCCCGGTGGAGGTGGTCAACGGCCCGCGCGAGCGCAAGCAGGTCGCGCTGACCTTCCACGGTGCCGGCGACCCCCGGCTGGCCACGGCGATCCTGGAGATCGCCGAGGCGCGCGGGATCCACCTCACCGTGATGGCCGTCGGCAGCTGGCTCGACCAGCAGCCGCAGATGGCCCGGCGGGTGCTGGACGGCGGCCACGAGCTCGGCAACCACACCCAGAACCACCAGAACATCACCGGGATGAGCCCCGACCAGGCCCGCGCCGAGATCGCCCAGTGCGCCGACCGCCTGCAGCGGCTGACCGGATCGATCGGGCGCTGGTTCCGCCCCTCCGCCGCCCAGTACGCCTCCCCGATGGTCCGCGAGCAGGCCCGGCTGGTCGGCTACGAGCACGTGCTCTCCTTCGACGTGGACCCGCGCGACTACAGCGACCCGGCCGCCGACGTCCTCCAGCAGCGACTGCTCGGCTCCGTCCGGCCGGGCTCGGTGGTCGCCCTGCACATGGGGCACCAGTGCACGATCGACGCCCTGCCCGCCATCCTGGACGGCCTGGGCAGGTCCGGGCTGGCCCCGGTGACGGCGAGTCAGCTCTGCGCGTAGCGGCGCCCCGGCCGGCCGTGGTGCCGGACCGCCCGCCGGGCGCCGGGCCCCGCGTGCGATGCTCGGGCCATGCGCTACATCATCATCGGGGCGGGTGCCGTCGGCGGCACGATCGGTGCACGGCTGTTCGAGAGCGGGCACGAGGTCGTCCTCGTCGCACGCGGCGCGCACCTCGCGGCGCTCCGGTCCGACGGGCTGCGGTTCACCACGCCCGAGGGCACCCGTACGATCGCCGTCCCCGCCGTGGCGGGCCCCGAGGAGGTCGCCCTGCGGCCCGACGACGTGCTGCTGCTCGCGGTCAAGACCCAGGACACCCCGGCGGTGCTGGCCGTCTGGGCGCCCCGACCGGTCGAGGGCGGCGGCACCGCCGGTGAACTGCTGCCGGTGGTCTGCGCGCAGAACGGGGTGGAGAACGAGCGGCTCGCCCTGCGGCTGTTCCGCCACGTCCAGGCGATGTGCGTGTGGCTGCCCGCCGGCCACCTGGAACCCGGCCGGGTGACCTGCATGGGTGCGCCGATGAGCGGTGTCCTGGTACTCGGCCGCTACCCGGCGGGCGCCGACGGGACCACCCGGGCGATCGCCGCCGACCTGGAGAAGTCCGTCTTCCGGGCCCCCGTCAGCACCGACGCGCTGCGCTGGAAGTACACCAAACTGCTCGGCAACCTCGCCAACGCGCTGAACGCCGTGGCCGGCCCGGTCGCCGGCGAGCTGCGGACGGCGGTGCACCGGCGGGCCGTGGCGGAGGGCCGGGCCGTGCTGGCCGCCGCCGGGATCGCCCACGAGGACCCGGACGAGCAGGCCAGGGCCAACGGCGAACTCGTCCGGCAGGTCCACCGGGACGGCGACGAGCGGATCGGCGGATCGTCCTGGCAGAGCCTGGTCCGGGGCACCGGCACGGTCGAGACGGACTTCCTCAGCGGCGAGATCGTCCTGCTGGGCCGCCTGCACGGGGTGCCCGCCCCGGTCAACGAGGCCCTGCAGCGGCTGACGACGGAGTTCGCCGGCACCGGCCGGGCGGCGGGCAGCCTGACCGACACCGAACTGGCCGCACTGCTCGGAGCCTGAACCGCCGGCGCGCTGCCCGGGTACGGCACGAGGGCCCCTCAGGCCACCGGGTCGTCCGGGCCGTACGGGCGCAGCCGCAGCGTGCGGGCGTCCGCCTCGCGGATCGCCTCGGCCTGGGCGACCAGCAGCTCCAGGTTGTCCCGCCCGACATGGATGAAGCGGCCGTGCAGCGCGTCGAAGCGGCCGCGGGCGGTGTCCACCGTGACGGCCACCATGTACGGGATGCTGCCCCAGGTCTTCATGTCCTTGAACATCGGCATCGCGGCGGTCATCTCGGTGGCGACCGCACCGGGGCTGATGTCCAGCACCACCACGTGGTGGGCGGCCAGCGAGTCGGCGATGTTGTCGGAGAGCTGGAGCAGCGCGCCCTTCGAGGTCGCGTACGCCGTGTAGTTCCCGTCCGGGCGCAGCGCGAAGCCCGAGTTGAGGTTGATCACCCGGCCGCGCCCGCGCTCGACCATGCCGGGGAGCACGCAGCGCAGCATGTTGAACGGGCCGCGCAGGTTCGTCTCCACCACCTGCCACCACTGGTTCGGGTCGGCCTCCCACAGCGGCACCTCCGCGCGGTCGACCTGGCCGGCGTTGTTGATCAGCAGGTCCACCGGCCCCAGGTCGCGCTCGACCACCCGGACGGCCTCCCGCACCGACCCGACCCGGGTCACGTCCGCCGTCACCGCGACGCCCCGGGCGCCGTGCCGGGCGCACTCCTTGAGGGTGTCGATCAGCGTCTGCTGGGTGCGTCCCACCAGGCCCACGGACATGCCCTCCGCGGCCAGGCCGATGGCGAGCTCCCGCCCGATCCCCCGGCCGGCCCCCGTGATCATGGCGACCTGGCCCACCAGCGATCCCGTCGGCATCCCTGCTCCCTCCTCGGCGTCCCCGCATTGTGCCGCCCGGCCGCCGGGCGCAGCGCCCGGCCACACGGACGGAGCTGATCCACTCATCCGATCGGCCCAGTACAGGAGCGGGTGGCCCGTGCGGCCGTACGGAGTAGTAACGTCGTCTGGGCTGCGCACCGGACCACCACACCCGGCCGGCAGTCTCCTGAACAGCAGGAAGCACCACCACAGGGCACCCGGCAGCGCCGGGCAGCAGGACCGGACACCAGGACGCTGGGCACCCCAGCACCACCGAAGGGCAAGTGAGTGAGCGACATCGCGCGCGTCGGAGTCATCGGCTGCGGCCTCATGGGGTCGGGCATCGCGGAGGTGTTCGCCCGGGCCGGGCTGGACGTCCTGGTCGCCGAGGCCACCGGCGAGGCCCTGGAGCGCGGCCGGACCAGGCTCACCAACTCCCTCGACACCGCCGTCACCCGCGGCAAGCTCTCCCCCGAGCAGCGCGACGACACCCTCGCCCGGCTCACGTTCACCACCGAGCTCGCCGACTTCGCGGACCGCGACCTGGTGGTCGAGGCAGTCGCCGAGCGCGAGGACATCAAGGTCAAGATCTTCCAGACGCTGGACCAGGTCGTCGAGCGCCGGGACGCCATCCTCGCCTCCAACACCTCCTCCATCCCGATCGTGAAGCTCGCCGCCACCACCTCCCGCCCCGAGCAGGTGATCGGCCTGCACTTCTTCAACCCGGCTCCCGTCCAGAAGCTCGTCGAGGTCATCCCGACCCTGACCACCTCCGCCGAGACCACCGCGCGCGCCGAGGCCTTCGCCGTCCAGGTCCTCGGCAAGGAGCCGATCCGGGCCCGCGACCGGGCCGGCTTCGTGGTCAACGCCCTGCTCGTGCCCTACCTGCTGTCGGCGGTCCGGATGTTCGAGTCGGGCGTGGCCACGGCCTCCGACATCGACAAGGGCATGGAGGCCGGCTGCGCCCACCCGATGGGCCCGCTGCGCCTGTGCGACCTGATCGGCCTGGACACCATCGTGTCGATCGCCGAGTCGATGTATGACGAATATAAAGAGCCGCTGTACGCCGCTCCCCCGCTGCTCTCCCGGATGGTCGACGCGGGTCTGCTGGGCCGCAAGTCCGGCCGGGGCTTCTACGACTACACGGCGAGCGCCTGACCTGCGGGCACCTCCCCCGGTCACCGAGTGGCGGCAGGCGGGGCATGACACCGGCCGTCGCGGAGAAACCCTCCGGCAGCGGCCCTGGTACGGGTCGCGGGTGACCTACGCCGACCGGTCGGCCGGGGAGCGGGAAGAGGGAGTCGGAATGTCGCAGGAGCAGTCGGCGGACGAGACGGACGTGGCACTCGGCCTGGTCGGGTACCGGGTCGAGGCGACGGACGGACACGTCGGGAAGGTCGACCGGCACACCGCCGGGGTGGACGAGCGGCACATCGTGGTGGACACCGGCCTCTGGGTGTTCGGCACCGAGGTCATGCTGCCCGTCTCGGCCGTCTCGCGGGTGGACCGGGCGGCGCACACCGTGTGGGTCAGCATGTCCAAGGCGGAGATCGACCAGGCGTACCGGGACGAGACGGCGGGCTACTACGGCACCGGCGGCTGAACCGCCCCGCCCGGGGGCAGACAGGGGCCCGGGTCCCCGATCCTGGTCCGGGGACGGACGCGGCGGGGCCCGGGAGCGGTATCCGGCTCCCGGGCCCCTGTGATGCCGCCCAATTGGTTGCGCCAGCACGTTTAAGAGCAGTGGATCATTCTCATAGCGTCGTGCTCTGCCTTTGAACTACCGTGCCACGTAGAGGCACAGACGGGACTTGAACCCGCATCCGATGCTTCCGGTCCACTCTCGGTCGATCTGGCGCTCGGCGGCGAATACTGAGACTTGAGCGAGAATCTGAGTTTCACCGGGGCTGCCTCTACCCTTGGGCCACCCCGGCAGGCTGGTGCCGGGGGGAGGATTCGAACCTCCACCGTTACCCCTTGTTCAGCTTCAACGTCAGTTTCAGCTTTGCGCTTTCGCGCACCCCTCGCGCTCAACGAGGGGGGATCATGGGGCTACCCGAACAGGTAGCCGAACACGGCGTCGCCGACCCGCTCGTCGGTGATCTCCGCGCTGTTGGCCTCCTCGCGGGCGAACTGGACGGCCTGCTGGAGTTTCTCCACCCGCTCCGTCAGCTCGTTCACCCGGCGGGCCGGCAGTGCGCCGGAGAACTTCACGGTCGTCCAGTACCCGACCGGGACGTCCTCGTAGTAGACCTCGACCTGCGCCGGGTGCTTCTCGGTGGCCTCGGCCTTCACGTGGTTGCGCGGGACCTTCTTGGTGCGGATGGTGCGCACCGGGTCGGTCTTCCACGCGTCGGTGGAGGCGTCCAGGTTCCAGGACTCGGAGGCGTCCAGCACCGGCAGCTTGCGGACGAAGGTGTGCAGGTCGGTGAGCTGCTTCTCCAGGAAGAGCAGGTACGTGACCGGCACCTGGGCCAGCAGCGTACGGCCGTCCAGGACGACGTCGGCGCGGGCCGAGCAGTTCGCCCAGTCCTTGGTCGCCGTGACGTCGAACAGCCGGGTGAGGGTGGTGGCGGTGGTCCGCAGGATGTCCTCAGCCTTGGCCTGGACCCGGGTGGACTCCGGCGGCAGCTGCTCGCCCTCCTCGTCCTTCGCCTGGTACGTCCGGGAGATGCCGGCCAGCAGGGCCGGCTTCTGCAGACTCTGGTGAGCCTGCGTCAACTCCTGGAAGGACTTGGACTTCACGCCCTTTTCGACTGCGATGATCTGATTCAACTTGGCCACGTCCGGAAGCTATCAGGCGGGGCGGGGCCGTGTCGTTCGATTAAGCGGCCGAGGGAACGGCCTGGGTAGTCTGGCCGCATGGACGAGATCGACGGGGTGGAGGTCATCGCCTTCGCGGACGCCGGGGCCTTCGAGATCTGGCTGGCCGAGCACTGGACGCGGCACGAGGGCGTCTGGGTCAGGGTGGCCAGGAAGAAGTCCGGCATCGCGACGGTCACCGACGACGAGTTGGTCGACATCGGGCTGTGCTACGGCTGGGTCTCCGGGCAGCGGCGGGCGCTCGACGAGCAGTACTACCTGCAGAAGTACGTGCCCAGGCGGCCCCGGAGCCTGTGGTCGAAGGTGAACGTCGACAAGGTGGCGGCGCTGACGGCCGCGGGGCGGATGCGCGAGCCCGGGGCGGCCGAGGTGCGCCGGGCCCAGCAGGACGGGCGGTGGCAGGCGGCCTACGAGTCGCAGCGGACGGCGACGGTGCCGCCCGACCTCGCGGCCCTGCTGGCGGCGGACCCGGTGGCCGGGCAGGCGTTCGAGGCGCTGGACCGGAGCGGCCGCTACCAGCTGATCCTGCCGCTGCTCCAGGCGCTCACGCCGAAGGCCAGGCAGGCCCGGCTCGACCGGGCGCTGGGCCTGCTGCGCGGCGGCGACAGCGGCAGGCCCGGCTGAGCCGGTGCCCGGCGGGGCCGCTCAGCGGGCGGCGGCCGGTCGGAACGCGTCGGCGTTGCGGGCGCACCAGTCGGCGAAGCCGCGCGGCCGGCGTCCGAGCAGCCGCTCCACGGTGTCGGTGCGCAGACCGGTGGTGTCGGCCCGCATGAGCGCGAACGCCTCGGTGATGGCGTCCGCGAGTGCCTGCGGCGCCCCGGCGGGGAAGCGCGACCGGACGGCCTCGGCCGGCGTGGCCGCCGGGCGGACCTCGATGGGGCGGCCGATCACCCCGGCGATGATCCGGACCTGCTCGGTGACGGTGAGCGCCTCGCCGCCGGTGAGCACGTACTCCTTGCCCAGGTGTCCGCCCCGGTGTCCGCCGACGCCTCCCGGGTCTGCGGCCCCGGTGAGGACGAGGGCGGCCACGTCGGCGATGTCGGCGGGGTCGACCGGCGCGTGGCGGCCGGGACCGACCGGGTCGAGGACGTACCCCTGCTCGCGGATGGTGGGCGCCCATTCGAGAGCGTTGGTCGTGAAGCCGCCGGGCCGCAGGATCGTGGCGGGGATGCCGCAGGCGCGGACGATCTCCTCCCGCTCGTGGTGCCAGCGGCCCATCGCGGGCATCGGGTCGCCGAGCACGTTGCTGGAGGACAGGTGCACGATGTGCCGCACCCCGGCGTGCCGGGCCGCCGCGACCGCGTGGGCGGTCTGCGCCGTGCCGATGCCCGGGGTGAGCAGGAACAGTCCGTCGACCCCCGCGAAGGCGGGTGCCAGGGTCGCGGGGTCGTCCAGGTCACCGACGACGCGTTCGGCGCGGGCGGGCAGTGCGGCCGCGCGGGCCGGGTCGCGGACGAGGATCCGGATCTCGGCATCCTTGGCGTCGAGTGCGCGGACCAGCTCCCGACCGACGTTCCCGGTGGCTCCGGTGACCAGTAGCATGCTGACTCCCCCATGAACGCTAGCCGACTAACGAGTATCCGGGAACGCTAGCCGGTAAATGATTAGCCGTCAATCGATTCGCTGATGCCCCATCACCGAAGCCCCGTCACCATCCTCCGGAGGCCGACATGCCCGAGTTCCTGGACCTGCACAGCAGCACGACGAAGGTGCTCCGGGCCCTGGCCGACGGGGCCATGCGCCGCCACGGCCTGCACCTGGGCCAGGACCACCTGCTCGCGGCCCTGTGGGAGCAGGACGGCCGCACGCCGGGCGAGATCGCCGCCGCCGTGCACGTCACCACGCCCACCGTCGTCAAGATGGCCACCCGCATGACCACCGCCGGGCTGCTCACCCGGCGCCGCGACGACCGGGACAACCGCCTGGTCAGGCTCTGGCTCACGGACGCGGGGCGCGCCCTGCGGGGCCCCGTCGAGGCGGAGCGGCGGTCCATGGAGGAGCGGGTCACGGCGGACCTCACCGAGGCCGAACGCACGCACCTGCTGAACGCGCTCGCGAAGATCCACCGGTCGGCGAGCGGCCTGCTGGACGAGCAGGCCGGAGGCTGACGACAACGACAGGACGGGTACGGGCGGCCGCCCGTACCCGTCCCGGTCGTGCGAGGCGTCAGCTGTTGATGGTGTAACTGTCGCCGTAGGTCTTCCACTTCAGCGGCGGGTTGAGGTCCAGGTTGCCGGCCTGGAGGAAGACCCGCTGCTCGGTGTCGACCCTGCTGGTGTCGTCGTGGGCGGCCTCGGTGAGCATGGCGGCCTTGCGGGCGTCCAGGAAGGCGTTCAGGTAGGTGGTCTCGTTGCCGCCCTGGGCGGGGGTCTTGGCCTTCTTCATGGCGGTGGCGCGGATGCCGCCGAAGCTGACGGAGTCGGTGCCGGGGCCGTGCATGACGATGGCGTCGTAGTACGCGAACTGGCCGAGCGCGCGCAGGCCGTCGGCCTTGGCCTGGTTGACGGCCGGGTTGAAGTAGACGCGGTCGCGCTCGTCGTTCTGGGCCTGCTTGAAGACGCTGTCGGAGGCGGCGGTGGCCCAGTCCTTGGTGAAGGCGGAGCCGAGGCCGGTGTGCGAGGCGGTGCCGTTGACCTTCTTGAGGGCCGGCAGGTACTTGGCCAGGATGTTGCCCGGCTTGAGGTCCGTGTAGTGCTGGACGAGGTCGAGCATGTCTCCGGTGCCGGAGCAGAAGCCGATGATGCCGGCGGTGTAGCCGCGGCCGTCACCGATGTCCTCGATGTACTTGTACTGGGCCTTCCAGTCCAGCGAGGAGTTCTCCGCGCTGGAGACCAACTGCATGGCGATGTCCTTCTTGTGCGCGTCGTCGAGGCCGACGGCCGCCACCGCCTGCACGACGGCGGCGGGCGTCGCGGCGTGGCTGACGCCGGCGGCGGCGACCGTGGCGGGCGCGGCGGAGAGGAGGATCGCGAGGGCTATGCGGGTGGTCCGGTGCTGGCGCTGCATGTGACGCTCCGTCTGGTGTGGACGCCGTCGGAGGAACCGGCGCTGCGGGGGTGCGGCGGTCGCGGGGCATGGGGGTGCCCGGCTTTGCCGTTAGGAAACTTTCCTAACTGATTGAAGCGCTCATCTCCCTCCCGCCGCAAGAGTCTTGCGGAGATCATCTGACCGGGACCATGCCAAGGCCTCGGCGGCCAGGACCGGGCGGACGGTCCGCAGGAACGTCGTCCGCCCGTGCTCCGAGCGGTGAAGCACCAGCTCAGCCCGCCTTCGGCGGACCCGCCGGGCCCCCGGGCGGGCACGGCGAAGGCCCCGCCCCGGACCACTGGTGGTCCGGGGCGGGGCCTTCGGTACGACAGGCGCGTCAGGCGCCGCGCAGCACCGCTCCCGTCCGGGAGACGGCCTCGGCGACCGCCGCCTCGCGGGCTGCCGTCGCCTCGTCGGCGGTCAGCGTGCGGTCCGCGGCCCGGAAGCGCAGCGCGTACGCGAGCGACTTCTTGCCCGCGCCGACCTGCTCGCCGGTGAAGACGTCGAACAGCCGGATGGCCTCCAGCAGTTCACCCGCTCCGGCGCGCAGCGCGTCCTCCACCTCGGCGGCCGGGACGGCGGCGTCGACGATCAGCGCGACGTCCTGGGTGGCCACCGGGTAGGCGGAGACGGTCGGGCCGGTGACCCGCTCGGCGCCGTCCTCGGTCAGCAGGTCCAGGTCGATCTGCATCGCGCTGGTGCGCTCGGGCAGCCCGAGCGCCTTGACGACGCGCGGGTGCAGCTCGCCGGCGTGGCCGACCACCCGGTCGGTGCCCGCGACGACCAGCTCGGCGCAGCGGCCCGGGTGCCACGGCATGAGCTGGCCCTGGCGCACGGTCAGCTCGATACCGGCCGCGCGGGCCACCGTGCGGCCCGCCTCGACGGCGTCCGCCCAGCCGGCCTGCGCGCCCTTGCCCCACCAACCGGACGGCAGCCGCTCGCCCGCGAGGGCGACGGCGACGCGGCGCGGCTGGTGCGGCAGGGCGGCGTCGAGCCCGGCGAGCTCCTCGGCGCTCGGACGGCGGTCGACGGCCGGACGCGGCGCGACGGTGAGCTCGTCCTTGGGCAGGAAGACGGTGCCGGTCTCGTAGATCGCGAGGTCGGTGTTGCCCCGGCCGATGTTGCGGCGCAGCGCTCCGAGCAGGCCCGGCAGCAGCGTGGTGCGCAGCGCCGGCTCCTCGTCGTTGAGCGGGTTGACCAGCTTCACCGTGCGGCGGCGCCGGTCGTCCTTCGGCAGGCCGAGCGCGTCGAACGCGGCCTCGCCGACGAAGGGGTAGTTGTTGACCTCGACGTAGCCGGCCGCCGCGAGGGCCACGCCGACCCGGCGGTGCATCCGCTGCGCCTCGGTGAGGCCCTTGCCCGGCGGGACGGTGGGCATCCGGGCGGGGACGTTGTCGTACCCCTCCAGGCGGATGACCTCCTCCGCGAGGTCGTACGGGTCGGTGAGGTCGGGGCGCCAGGTCGGCGGGGTGACCTCCAGCAGGTCGGAGCCCGCGACGGAGCAGCCCACCTCCTGGAGGCGCCGGGCGACGGTCTCGCGGCCGTACACGGCGCCGGCGACCCGGTCGGGCAGGTCGGCGGCGATGGTGATGGTGCGCACGGGGTGCGGGGCCGCGATGTCGGTGACCCCGGCCTCGGCGGTGCCGCCGGCGATCAGGACCAGCAGGTCGACGGCGCGCTGGGCGGCGGCGCGGGCGGCCTCCGGGTCGACGCCGCGCTCGAAGCGCTTGGACGCCTCGGAGGGCAGCTTGTGGCGCTTGGCACTGCGGGCGACCGAGACGGCGTCGAAGTGCGCCGCCTCGATGATCACCTCGGTGGAGCCGGTGCTCTCGCCGGTCTCCGGGTCGGTCACCGCGTCGAGGATCTCGGTGCTGGAGCCGCCCATCACGCCGGCCAGGCCGATCGGGCCGGAGTTGTCGCAGATCAGCAGGTCCTCGGCGGACAGCTTGCGCTTGACGCCGTCGAGCGTCGTGATGCTCTCGCCGTCCTGCGCGCGGCGGACCTGGATCGGGCCGTCGACCCGGTTCCGGTCGTACGCGTGCAGCGGCTGGCCGACCTCCAGCATCACGTAGTTGGTGATGTCGACGGTCAGCGAGATCGGCCGGATGCCGGACTTCTGCAGGCGGCGCTGCAGCCAGATCGGCGACTTGGCGCCCGGGTCGACGCCGACGACGGTGCGGGCGACGAAGCGGTCGCAGCCCACCGGGTCGGCGACCTTGACCAGGTAGCCGTAGCTGTTGGCCGGCGGCACGTCCAGCAGGGCCGGGTCGGCCAGCGGCAGCCCGTACGCGGCGGCGGCCTCGCGGGCGACGCCGCGCATCGAGAGGCAGTAGCCGCGGTCGGGGGTGACGGCGATGTCCAGCACCTCGTCGACGAGCTGGAGCAGCTCGATCGCGTCGGTGCCGGGCTCGTACTCCGGCGGGAGCACGATGATGCCGTCGTGGTCGTCGCCCATGCCCAGCTCGCGGGCGGAGCAGATCATGCCGGCCGAGGTGTGGCCGTAGGTCTGCCGCGCGGCGATCGGGAACGGGCCGGGGAGCACGGCGCCGGGGAGGACCACGACGACCTTGTCGCCGACGGCGAAGTTGGTCGCGCCGCAGACGATCTCCTGCGGCTCGCCGGTGCCGTTGGCGTCGCCGACGTTGACGAAGCAGTGCCGGATCGGCTTCTTGAAGCCGGACAGCTCCTCGATGGAGAGCACCTGGCCGACCACCAGCGGGCCCTTGAGGTCGCCGCCGATCTGCTCGACCGTCTCGACCTCCAGGCCGGCCCGGACGAGCCGCTCGGCCACGTCGCGGCCGGTCTCACCGGCCGGCAGGTCGACGTACTCGCGCAGCCAGGAAAGCGGGACGCGCATCAGATCTCCATCCCGAACGGGAGGGTGAAGCGGACGTCACCCTCGACCATGTCGCGCATGTCGGCGACGCTGTGGCGGTTCATCAGGATTCGCTCCAGGCCGAGGCCGAAGGCGAACCCGCTGTAGCGGTTGGGGTCGACGCCGGCGGCGATCAGCACGCGCGGGTTGACGACGCCGCAGCCGCCGAGCTCGATCCAGCCCTCGGAGGAGCAGGTGCGGCAGGGCTTGTCCGGGTTGCCTACGCTCTCGCCGCGGCAGACGAAGCACTGCAGGTCGATCTCGGCGCTCGGCTCGGTGAACGGGAAGTACGAGGGCCGCCAGCGCAGCTCCAGGCCGTCACCGATCAGCTTGGCGACCAGCAGCTCGATGGTGCCCTTGAGGTCGGCGAAGGTGATGCCCTCGTCCACCGCCAGGCCCTCCAGCTGCCGGAACACCGGGGTGTGGGTGGCGTCCAGCTCGTCCGTCCGGTAGACCCGGCCGGGGCAGATCACGTAGACGGGCGGCTCGCGGTCGAGCATGCTGCGGATCTGGACCGGGGAGGTCTGGGTGCGCAGCACCACGCCGGAGTCGGCGGAGCCGTCCGGGGCCTGGACGAAGAAGGTGTCCTGCATCGAGCGGGCCGGGTGGTCCGGGCCCAGGTTGAGGGCGTCGAAGTTCAGCCACTCCGCCTCGACCTCGGGGCCCTCGGCGACCTCGTAGCCCATGGCGACGAAGGTGTCCTCGATGCGCTCGGCGAGGGTGGTCAGCGGGTGCCGGGCGCCGCGCGGTGCGCGGTCGTACGGCAGCGTGACGTCCACCGCCTCCTCGACCAGCACGCGGGTGTCGCGCTCCGCCTCCAGCTCGGTCTGCCGCTTGGCGAGCGCCTGGTTGACGGCGCCGCGGGCCTGCCCGATCAGCTTGCCCGCCGCGGCCTTCGCGTGCGGCGGGAGGGCGCCGATCTCGCGGTTGGCGAGGGACAGTGCGGAGCGGTCGCCGGTGTGGGCCACCTTGGCCTGCTTGAGCTCGTCCAGGGTGCCGGCCGCGGCGAAGGCCGCGAGGGCCTCGTCCCGGGCTCGCTCGACCTCTTCGGGCTTGAGTGCCTCGACCTCTACCGGGTCGTACGACTTATTGGGTGCCGACATCTCTATCTTTCCCGTGCTCCTGCTCGTCCGTGCTCAGGTAAGGGGCTGGTCTTCCACTGCGGTACGCCCGACGTGGCCGGGGCACGGGCAGCCGGTCCCCGCAGGTGGAGGGTGGTGTCCGCGGCTCGGCCGCGCAGGGCGTCCCAACAACGCCAAGGGTCGAGTGTAGTCGCAGCCCGCGTACGCCTACGGCGTGTGACCGGGGGCCGACGACGAGGGGCCCGCCGAGTGCCACCCGCCGATGCTGTCCACAGCATGCTCTGCTGGGCGCTCATGCTGTTTCACAGCATGAAGTCGGGGACCCCGGCGGGCAGGATAAATCGGAACCGGGCGCCGCCGCCGGGCGCGCGGTCGACGGTGATCGAGCCGCCGTGGGCCTCGACGATGCCCTTGACGATGTAGAGGCCCAGGCCCGTGCCGCCGCGCTTGCTGCCGCGCCAGAAGCGGGTGAAGACGCGCGGCATCGACTCCTCGGGGATGCCTGCGCCTTCGTCGCTCACGGTGACTGCCGTGCCTTCCAGGATGCGGGGCGGGGTGCCGGGGCGCTCCCTGACGGGGGCCTCGACGATCTCCTTGACGGGTGCCACCTCGATCGTGACAGTTCCGTCCCCGTGGCGCACGGCATTTTCCAGCAGGTTGCCGAGCACCTGGTCGACCTTGTCGGGGTCGGCCCAGAGCTGGGTGAGCGGCCGGCTGATCCGGATGTCGAAGCGGTCCTCGGGGATGCCGGCCGCGACCTTGCCGTCCACGTGCCGCTGGACGGCGGCCGCGACGTCGACGACCTGCTTGCGGATCTCCAGCCGGCCGGCGTCGATCCGGGAGATGTCGAGCAGTTCGGCGATCAGCCGGGTGACCCGGTCGGCGTCGGCGTCGACGGTCTCCAGCATCAGCCGCTTCTGGCCGTCGGTGAAGCGCTCCCACTTGGCGAGCAGCGTCGCGGTGAAGCCCTTGACGCTGGTGAGCGGGGAGCGCAGCTCGTGCGCGACGGTGGCGATCAGTTCGGCGTGGCTGCGTTCGGTGCGCCGGCGCTCCTCGGTGCCGCGCAGGGCGATCACCACGCGCAGCAGCGGGCCGCGCGGGCGCTCCCGGACGTAGCGGGCGGAGACCAGCACCTCGCGGCCGCCGGGCAGCAGCAGGTTGCGCTCGGGCTGGCCCGTCCGGGTGGCCAGGCCGCCGTAGGGGTCGGTGAGCTGCCACCAGCGGCGCCCGTCGAGGTCCTCCAGCGGGAGGGCGTCGGCGAGTGCGCTGCCGAGGGCCCCGGCGGCCCGGATGCCCGTGAGCCGGGCGGCGGCGCTGTTGAAGCACACCACCGTGCCGCCCGCGTCCGCGATGACCAGCCCGTCGGGCAGGTCATCGGGGTCGAGCTCTGCCGCACTGCCGGCCATGGGCGTCCTCCCCGATTACCCACCGTGTACTTTCCCCCACCGGAGTCGACCCTAGCGTCCCTACCCCTGTGCGCGACACCCTCCGGCGGAGCGCTGGGCCCGGGCGGAGGCATACAGGCAGACGGCGGCGGCCGTGGCGAGGTTGAGGCTCTCGGCGTGCCCGTGGATCGGGACGCGCACGACCTCGTCGGCGAGTGCGCGGGTCTCCTCCGGCAGACCCCAGGCCTCGTTGCCGAACACCCACGCGCCGGGCGCGCCCAGGGTGCCCTCGTCGAGTTCCTGGTCGAGGTCGCGCTCCCCCGCGCCGTCCGCGGCCAGCACCCGTACGCCGGCCTCGCGCAGCCGGGCGACGGCCTCCTCGACCGGGACGCCGACGGCGACCGGGAGGTGGAACAGGCTGCCCACGGAGGCCCGGACGGCCTTGGGGTTGTACAGGTCGACGGAGGCGTCGGTGAGCACCACGGCGTCGGCGCCGGCCGCGTCGGCCGTCCGCAGCACGGTGCCGGCGTTGCCGGGGTCGCGGACGTGCGCGAGCACGGCGACCAGCCGGGGGCGGGCCCGCAGCACGTCCTCGAACGGGGTGTCGATGAACCGGCAGAGGGCGACGATGCCCTGCGGCGTCACGGTGTCGCAGATCTCCGCGACGACCTCGTCGGTCGCGGTGAGCACCGGCAGCCCCTCGGCGCGGGCGGCGGCCACCAGGTCGGCGTGCCGCTCGGCCGCCTCCTGGGTGAGGTAGATCTCGACCACGGCGTGCTCGGACGTGCCCGGCAGCTGCCCGTACGCGACGGCCTCCCGGACGGCCTGCGGGCCCTCGGCGAGGAAGCGGCGCTCCTTGGTGCGCTGGTTCCGCTTGGCCAGCCGGCGGGCGGCGACGACGCGGGGCGAGCGCAGGGAGGTCAGCAGGGGGGTGTCGGTGCTCTGCATGGTCTCGTCTCTGGGGCGGGGAGCCGTGGGAGGGGCGCGGCGGGGCCGGCCGGGGCGGGTGGACCGGCCGGAGATGCGAGCGGACCCGCAGGCAGGCCTGCGGGTCCGATCACTGAGCTGCGGTGCCTGGGCACCTGTCCCGGAGGATCAGGCGGCGTCGGCGGCGGCGCGGGGGGCGTTGACGTCGGTCGGCAGCGCCTTCTGGGCCACCTCGACGAGCGACGCGAAGACGGCCGGGTCGTTGACGGCCAGGTCGGCCAGCATCTTGCGGTCGATCTCGACGTTGGCAGCCTTCAGACCCTGCACGAAGCGGTTGTAGGTGATGCCGTTGGCACGGGCCGCAGCGTTGATGCGCTGGATCCAGAGCTGACGGAAGTCGCCCTTGCGCTTCTTGCGGTCGTTGTAGTTGTAAACGAGCGAGTGGGTGACCTGCTCCTTGGCCTTGCGGTACAGGCGCGACCGCTGGCCGCGGTAACCGCTGGCCCGCTCGAGGATGACCCGGCGCTTCTTGTGGGCGTTTACTGCCCGCTTGACGCGTGCCACTTCATTACTCCTTGGCTTGGACCACGGACTACTTCACGTGGTCCGTCAATCGAATGGGTCGGGAAGGATCAGCTGATCCCGCGGCGCTGCCGCGGGAGGGCGATCACTTGCCGAGAAGCTTCTTGACCTTCTTGACGTCGGCCGGAGCGACCACGACCGTGCCCGCGAGCTTCCGCGTCAGGGTCGAGGGCTTGTGCTCGAGCAGGTGGCGACGGCCCGCACGCTCGCGCAGCACCTTCCCGGAGCCGCTGATCTTGAAGCGCTTGCTGGCGCCGCTGTGCGTCTTTTGCTTCGGCATGTCGCCGTCTCTCCTCGTCGGTCCCGGTCCTGCCCGCGCGATGTGCCGCGCGGGCAGGTGCTGGGTTCATCTGTGGTGGCCGGGCGGGTGCCCCGCCACCTTGGTGACCGGTCTCCCGAACGGCCCGAGCCCTGGGGCTCAGGCGTCCTGGGCGACCTCGGTCGGCTGCTCGACCTCGGCGTCGGTCTCGTCCGCGTCGTCGGCGTCGTCGTCGGCCTCGTCGGCCTCCGCCTCGGCTGCGGCGTTCTCGGCCTCAAGCGCTGCGTCGTCGTCCGCGGCGGCATCGGGGCCGGCGTTGCGGCCCTGACGCTCGGCCTTACGGGCGTCCGCGATCGCGCGGGCCTCGGCCATCGCCTCGGTCTTCTTCTTGTGCGGGCCAAGCACCATGATCATGTTACGGCCGTCCTGCTTGGCCGAGGACTCCACGAAGCCCAGGTCCTGGACGTCGTTCGCCAGCCGCTGCAGCAGTCGGAAGCCCAGCTCGGGGCGCGACTGCTCACGACCGCGGAACATGATCGTGATCTTGACCTTGTCGCCCTGCTTGAGGAACCGGACGACGTGACCCTTCTTGGTGTCATAGTCGTGCGGGTCGATCTTCGGCCGGAGCTTCATCTCCTTGATGACCGTGTGCGCCTGGTTCTTGCGCGCCTCACGGGCCTTCATGGCCGACTCGTACTTGAACTTGCCGTAGTCCATGAGCTTGCACACCGGCGGCCGGGCGGTCGCCGCGACCTCGACCAGGTCGAGGTCGTACTCCTGCGCGAGCTCCAGCGCCTTGGCAAGCGGCACGATGCCGACCTGCTCGCCGCTGGGACCGACGAGTCGCACCTCGGGGACGCGAATCCGGTCGTTGATGCGGGGCTCGGTGCTGATGGGGCCTCCTCGGTTGCACCTTCTGCGATGCGGCCGTCGGACGGCGGTCGCACGTAGTGGACTCGACCACTGGGCGGGGCTTCATTCGTGCTGCGCTGCCCACTTGCTGGTTGGCTGCACGCACCGCGACACGAAAAAAGCCCCGCTCGGTGCAAGCGGGGCTCCACACATCCGGGGGCGACGCCCTGGTGAGGGACGCTGCTGGCGACTGAACGCCTTGCGGCGCCCGTCGCGGACCGGACCCGTCGATCGCGAGACCGATCGGGTGGGAGACTGTCTCGGTTGCCCTGTCGGGCCTCCTGGGTGGAGCCTCCACTTGCTGGCCGGGGCCCTTTGCAGGTTCCTGGCCGGTCAGTCTCGAATACTACAGCCTTTACCCGCCCAGTGGAATTCCGCCCTGGTCCCGGGCCCGGCCCGCTCCCCCGCCCCGCCCTTCGCGGCCGGTGCGCGCCCCCTTGTACGCTCCCTGTGTACGTACACCGGCACGACGGAGTGAGTCCCCCTTGAGCAGCGAGCCCACCGACAGCAACGCCTCCGAGGACGACGGGGCGATCGGCTTCGACGACCTCACCCGCGACATCGCCGAGGTCCCGGCCGTCGAGGTGATCACCACCGTCGCCGTGCACCTGATGAGCGCCGCCGCCGTGAAGTGCGGCCTCGCCGAGAACGGCGCGGCCGACCGGGACCTCGACGAGGCCCGCAAGCTGATCACCGCACTGGCCGGCCTGGTCACCGCGGGCGCCCCCGAGATCAGCAACTTCCACGCCGCCCCGCTGCGGGACGGCCTCAAGTCGCTCCAGCTGGCCTTCCGCGAGGCCTCGCTCGTGCCGGACGCCCCCGGCACCGGCCCCGGCGAGAAGTTCACCGGGCCCGTCTACTCCTGAGCCCCCGGCCCGCCCTGGTGCCCGGTACGCGACCGCGTACCGGGCACCAGGCGTTCCAGGAGGTGTTCCGGGGGGCTGCCGCTCAGCGGCGGTGGACCGGCTCGCCCGGCAGCGCGGCGGCGGCGCCCATCATGGCCAGGTTCAGACCCCGGTCCAGCCGCACCCGCAGCAGCGCGTCCGTGGCCACGGCCCGGCCGATCCGCTGCGCCAGCGCCTGGATCTCCGCCGCCGCGAGCGACGGATCGGTGCAGACGGCCAGCATCCCGTCCGCCCCCTCGTACGGCTCCAGCAGGCCGCTCACCACGGCGGGCTCGGCGGCCAGCAGCCGGCGGACGGCCTCGCGCACCTCCGGGTCCCGGACCGGCGCCAGGTACGGCCGGTTCTCCGCCACCGCCCGCATCCGCGCACCCGTCAGCGGGTACGTCACCGGTCCCGCCGGGTCGACGAGCAGCGTGTCGGCGCCCTCCGCGTACGCGGCGAGGACGGCCTGCGGGGCCGCCACCGGCGCCGGGCGGGCGTCGGCGCGCCAGCGGGCCAGGCTCTGGAGCGAGGTGAAGGCGGGCAGCGCCCGGCGGCCGTCGGCGGCCTCGATCACCGGCACGGCCATGTCGCTGGTCTTCTCGTGCCGCAGGCCCTTCTCATCCGTCTCGACCTCGCCGAGCAGGGCCACGATCGGGACCATCAGGCGGCTAGGCGTCAACGCCGCCAGCACCTCCGGCTCGGCCGCCCCGTCCCGCGACCAGCGGTCGAGGGCCAGGGTCAGGGCGGGGTCTGCGGCGCCGTCGTCAGCGGCGAAACCTGGGTTCGGAATGTTCTTGCGGTCCACCCCGCGAGCCTATGCCACGACGGTGCGCACACTCTCAGACGATGCTCAGTCGCTCTTCATGACAGGTGCAGCAACAGGGATCAGCATGGACGTATGACATCGCGCCACCGGGCCCGCCGGAGAAGACGAATACCCCTGGGGCCGGGCCTGTTCGCTCTCGCACTGGCGCTCGCCGCCGCGCTGGCGCTCGGGACGGGCAGTCTGCACGTGAGCACCGGGGCGACCGGCCGCTCCGCCATCGCCCCGGACGTCGCCCCGGACGGCACCCCCGCCTCCAGTGACCGGGCCGTGCCCGGCGCCGGCCCCACGACCGCCACCCCGGACTCGGACGCCCGCGCGGCCCAGGCCGTCGACCGGGCCCTGTCGAGCGCCGGGGCGGGCGCCGAGGGCGCCGTGTCGGTGGCCGTCCTCGACCTCGCCTCGGGCGCCACCGCCGTCTCCGGCGGGAGCGGGCACGAGTTCATCACCGCCAGCATCGTGAAGGCCGACATCCTGGCCACCCTGCTCCGGCAGACCGGCTCCGACCTCACCGCCCAGCAGCGGACCGAGGCCGTCGCGATGATCGAGCAGAGCGACAACGACGCCGCCAGCGCCCTCTACGACGCGATCGGCGGGGCCGACGGCCTGGACGAGGCCAACCTGGCCTTCGGCCTGACCGGCACGACCGCGGGCCAGGACGGCTACTGGGGCCTCACCACCACCACGCCCGCGGACCAGCTGCGGCTGCTCCAGGTCATCTTCGGCCAGGACTCCCCGCTGGACGCCGGGGGCCGGGCGTACCTGCAGCAGCTGATGGGCGAGATAGCCGAGGACCAGGACTGGGGCGTCTCCGCCGCCGCCTCCGCCGAGGGCGCCTGGATGCTCAAGAACGGCTGGCTCTCCCGCAGCACGGACGGCCTCTGGGCGGTCAACAGCATCGGCCGGGTCACCCACGACGGCCACGACGTCCTGGTGGCCGTGCTGTCGGACGGGAACAGCACCGAGGAGGACGGCATCGCCCTGGTCGAGTCCGTGGCCGTGGCGGCGGTCGGCGCGCTCGCCGCCGCCGTGACCGGCTGACCGACCGACCGGGCGACCGAGCGACCGACCGACCGGGCAACTGACCGACTGACCGGCTGACCGGCGCGGACGGGTCGGCCGGATTCGCGGGCCGTTGGCCCTACCCACCGGTAGACAGCTGTGGCAGTCTGCCGCCATGGCCAAGCCCGCAGCGTCCTCCCGTACCGCCCCGTCCGCCGCGTCCGCGTCCCCGGGCGCCTCGACGCGGGCCTCCGCCGGCACCGCGCCCGGTGCCTCCCTCGCCGCCGACCGGGCCCGGTACGACCGGGCGACCGCGCACCTGGACGCGCCGGTGGCGATCGTCGACCTGGCGGCGTTCGACGCCAACGCCGACGACCTGGTGCGCCGGGCCGCCGGCAAGCCGGTCCGGGTGGCCAGCAAGTCGGTCCGCTGCCGGGCCCTGCTGGAGCGGGTGCTCGCCCGGGACGGTTTCGCCGGGATCATGAGCTTCACGCTGGAGGAGTCGATCTGGCTGGCCCGGGCCGGCTTCGAGGACATCCTGCTCGCCTACCCGTCCGCCGACCGGGCCGGCTACGCGGAGCTGACGGCCGACGCCGCCCTCGCGGCCGCGATCACCGTCCTGGTGGACGACCCCGCACAGCTCGACCTGATCGAGAAGGCCCGCGGCGGCACCGAGGAGGTCCGGGTCTGCCTGGAACTGGACACCTCGCTGCACCTGCTCGGCGGCCGGATCCGGGTCGGTGCCCGCCGCTCGCCGCTGCGCACGCCCGAGGACATCGGCACCCTCGCCGAACTGGTCCAGCGGCGGCCGGGTTTCCGGGTCGTCGGACTGATGGCGTACGAGGGGCACATCGCCGGCGTCGGCGACCGCGTCGCGGGCCGGCCGCTGCGGTCCCGGGCGATCCAGCTGATGCAGGCGAAGGGCCGTACCGAACTGGCGCAGCGCCGGGCCGCGGTGGTCCGCCGGCTGCGGGAGGTCGCGGACCTGGAGTTCGTCAACGGCGGCGGGACGGGCAGCGTGGAGTCGACGGTCGCCGAGCGGGCCGTCACCGAGGTGGCCGCCGGGTCGGGCCTCTACGTGCCCCGCCTGTTCGACAACTACCGTTCGTTCCACGGCCGGCCGGCCGCGCTGTTCGCGCAGCCGGTGGTACGCCGTCCCGGCGTCGGCGTGGTGACGGTGCTCGGCGGCGGCTACGCCGCCTCCGGCGCGGCGGGCCCCGACCGCTCACCGGTGCCGTACCTCCCCGCCGGGCTGCGCTACGACGCGATGGAGGGCGCGGGCGAGGTGCAGACCCCGCTGCTGGGCTCGGCGGCCGACGACCTGCTGATCGGCGACCGGGTGTGGTTCCGGCACGCGAAGGCCGGCGAACTCTGCGAGCGGTTCGCCGAGTTGCAGCTGATCGAGGACGACCGCGTGGTGCGCAGCGTGCCCACGTACCGCGGCGAGGGGAAGACCTTCCTCTGACCTCGGCCCCGCCCTGCCCCGCCCTGCCCTGCCCGCCCCCTGACGGCCTACCGTCAGGACCTGAAGCCGGGCTCAGCGGGCCCTTAAGACTCCCTCAAGCACGCCGGTCGCGGCAGTCCGGGCGGCCTGGGGACGGCTGCCCGGGGGCCCCGGCCGGCCACCTGTGCCCGGCCGGGCCGGGGCGGCGGGCGGGAGCGCCGTCCCGGACTGGACGGCCGACTCCCGCCATGGCCAACTGGGCTCCTCTGCAACATGTTTGAGCTGCTGCCCGGCAGAGCTCCGAACCCGGACGAATCGCCCGCAGCGACGGCCCCGGGCTCGCGGCGGGCGTCCTTCGACCTGCCGCGCGAAGTGGTTCGGGCGGTCCGCCCGGGAGGGGACTTGCCGTCAGAAAGTGTCCAGGACGGCCCTATTGCCTCGTGGTCCAGACCAATCATACGCTCGCCGTGGGTCGTGCGACCTCGGGCAGACGTGCCCGTCCCCCACACTGTTCGACCACGCAGCGTCGTCAAGGAGTCCCCATGTCACTCCACCGCAGAACCCTCACCCTCGGCGTCGTCGGCGCCACCGCGCTGCTCGCCGCGCTGTCCTCGGCCGGCACCGCCAGCGCCCACGGCTCGATGTCCAACCCGGTCAGCCGCGTCGCGGCCTGTTTCGCCGAGGGACCCGAGCACCCGCAGTCCCAGGTGTGCAAGGACGTCGTCGCGCAGAGCGGCACCCAGCCGCTCTACGACTGGAACGAGGTCAACATCGCGAACGCCAACGGCCAGCACCAGGCGCTGATCCCGGACGGCAAGCTGTGCTCGGCCAACCGCGACAAGTACAAGGCCCTCGACATGGCCCGCACCGACTGGCCCGCCACCTCGGTCGCCGCAGGCCCGTACGCCTTCAAGTTCCGGGTCACCGCCGCGCACGTGGGCCTGATGACCGTCTACATCACCAAGGTCGGCTACGACCCGACCAAGCCGCTGAAGTGGTCCGACCTGGACCCGGCGCCGGTCGCCCAGACCCAGGTCACCCGGACGGCGACCGACGGCTTCTACAACTTCACCGGCAACCTGCCGCAGCGCACCGGCCGCCAGCTCCTCTACATGACCTGGCAGCGCAGCGACAGCCCCGAGGCGTTCTACAGCTGCTCCGACGTCGTCTTCCCCGCCGCGGCGGCGCCGGCCGCGCAGTCGTTCGCAGCGGTGGCCGCCAAGGCCGCCGAGGCGCCGGCCGCCCCGACCGACCAGCAGATCGCGGCCGCCGCGAAGAACTCCACCGTCGCCCACCACGGCCACGGCGGTGACGTCGCCCCCGACGCACCCACCGTCCAGGTCCAGGCGGCCAGTGTCGGCGGCAGCTCGCCGGCCGGCCCGCTGATGCTCGGCGGCGCCGTCGCCATCACCGCCGGCTGGGGCGTCATGGTGGTCCGCCGCCGCCGCTCCGAGGGCGCGCGCACCGCGGCCTGAGGTACCTGACGGTCCGAGCGCCGCTTGCGGACCGCAGACAGCCGGCCCGTCCCCGCGATCTTCCGCGGGGGCGGACCGGCTGTCCGGTGAGCCGGGTGCCGTCAGCTGCTGGTGCCGCCGGCCGCTCCGCCGGGCAGGCCCTTGCCGGTGTAGTCGGCGACGCCCTTGACGATGGTGTCCATCACCGACAGGTCCGGCGCCTTCGCATCGATGTCGAACCCGAGGTGCAGGGCCGTCAGCGCCTTGCCGTCGGCGGTCGGGAAGACCACCGTCTCGACGTACCCGTCGTTGCCCTCGGCCGCCTTGACCTTCCAGCGGACGAGGTAGCCGTCGCGGCCTGCCACCTTGACCGCCTCGGACTTCAGCTCCTCGTGGGAGGGACTGTCCCCGTAGGACTCCTTGGCCGCGGCCGCGATGTCGGCCTTGGCCGCCGCCTGCGCGTCGGTGCCGGCGATCTGGCTGGTGATCGCGCCGCCCAGCGAGCAGGTGCCGCCCGCCGAGCCGGCACAGGTGTAGGACCCGATCGTCAGACCGGCGAAGCCGTCCGATGCCGTGCCGCCCTGCCAGCCGGAGGGAACGGGGAGCGTGATGCGGTTGACGAGGTCCGCCGCGACGCCGGCGGACGCGCCGTCGTTCGACCCGCCGTTGCCCCCGCTGCCGCCGTTGCCGCCGTTGCCCCGCGGGGTCGTGCCCTGGCCGTTCTGGCCGTTGTTGCCCTGACCGTTCTGACCGTTCTGACCGTTGTTGCCCTGGCCGTTCTGGCCGTTCTGGCCCGGCATTCCGCCCAGGGGGCCGTTCTCGCCGTAGAACGGGAAGTTCTGCCTGGCGTTGCGCGGGGAGGCGCGGACGTCGGAGTTGTCGTCCATCGCCAGGTAGGTGATGCCGGAGCCGAGCGCGAGCCCGATCAGCGCGGCGACCGAGGCCGCGATGAGGACGGGGCGCGACGGCTTGCGGAAGGTCCGCCCGCCCGTCGTCGGGCCGCCGATCGGCGGGGGGATCTCGGGGTAGCGGACGGCGGCACCGTCCTGCAGCACCTGGCCCTCCAGTACCCGGGTGTCGTCGGCCCCGGTCGCTGCGGCGGCCGGGGCGGTGGCCGGGGCCTCTGCGGCGTACGGCTCGCCGAAGGGGTCCGGGGCGCCCGAGGGCGCGGGGAAGTCGGCAGGTGCGGGGCGGGTGCCGGCTGTCCAGCTCTTGCCGTCCCACCAGCGCTGCGGCCGGGGGTCAGTGGTGGTGTCCTGCGGATCCGGGTACCACCCGGCGGGAATCTGCTCGCTCACGCCGTTGAATCTAAACGGCGGCGGATAAACGCGATATCAGCAGAACGGCCGATTCGGCGGTTCTGGATGAGATTACGGTGAGAACACCGCACTGGGGCTCCCCGGCAAGCCCCGGCAGCCCCAGGAACGCGTCTTCACGGGGTCGCGGACATGCCGCCGTCCACCCGGAACTCGCTCGCCGTGACGAACGAGGAGTCGTCGCTCGCGAGGAACGCGACGGCGGCGGCGATCTCCTCCGGGGCGGCGAGGCGCCCGAGCGGGATCTGCCCGAGCCGGCGGGCCGCGCGCTCCGGGTCGGCCGCGATCAG
The DNA here is from genome assembly GCF_042669755.1 of Kitasatospora sp. NPDC057223. Taxonomy (NCBI): domain Bacteria; kingdom Bacillati; phylum Actinomycetota; class Actinomycetes; order Kitasatosporales; family Streptomycetaceae; genus Kitasatospora; species Kitasatospora sp. NPDC057223. Next base: position 35,660 of record NZ_JBHUWW010000024.1, read on the forward strand.
CTCGCGGAGCAGTGGCGTGTCCACCGGCCCGGGGACGAGCGCGTTGACCCGGATCCCCTCCCGGGCGAACCGCAGCCCGAGCTCGCGCGACAGCGCCGGCACTCCGCCCCCGGACGCCGCGCCGGAGATCCGCGAGGGCTCCGCGCCGGGGCTCGCCGCGAAACTCACGGTGTTGATGATCGAACCGCGGCCGTGCCGCCGCATGTAGGGCAGCGCGGCGTCGCAGCAGAGACGGACGGCGGCGAGGTCGGCCTCCTGGGCGCGGCGCCGGACGTCCGGTGACGCGGCGAAGTTCGATTCGTCCTCGGACGACCGGGCGCCGGCGTTGTTGAAGGCCACGTCCACGCTGCCGCAGGTCTCGTACGCCTCGTCGAAGAGTGCCTCGACCATCGCCGGGTCGGTGACGTCGGTGTGCACGAAGAGGCCGCCGACCTGCCGCGCCGCCGCGTGGCCGGCCCGTTCGTCGAGGTCCGCGCAGACCACCTTCGCGCCCTCGGCGGCGAGCCGGCGGGCGGCGGCGAGGCCGATTCCGCCGCCCGCGCCGGTGATCACCGCCGTCCGCCCGACCAGGCGCCGGCAGACCGGGGCCTGCGCCTGCGGGGCCTTCGTCTCCGGGCTGTCGGCCATCGGGGCTCCTGCTCCTGGGCGGGACGATCGGGGTCTCAGCGAACCGTACGGCCTGGCCGGTGCCGCACCGGGGATCGCGGCGCGTGGCGCGCCGGGAGGCGTGATGCACGGGATACCGAGGGTCACGGGTGGACAATTCCGCCATGGATCGCAGGCCTTTGATCGGTGTCAGCACCTACCTGGTCGACGTCAGCTGGAGCGACTGGCGGGGGCGGCGGGTGGCGCTGGTGCCCGAGCGCTACACCGCGCACGTCCGGGCCGCGGGCGGCGTGGCCGTGCTGCTGCCCCCCGACGCGCCGGAGCGCGCACCCGAGGTGCTCGCCCGGCTGGACGCGCTGGTCATCTCCGGCGGCCCGGACATGGACCCGGCGTACTACGGGCAGGCCCCGCACCCGCTGACCGAGGCCGACGCCCCCGAGCGGGACCACTGGGAGACCGCCCTGGCGCGGGCCGCGCTGGCCTCCGGGATGCCGATGCTGGGCATCTGCCGCGGCATGCAGCTGCTGAACGTGGTGTGCGGCGGCTCGCTGCTGCAGCACCTCCCGGACGTCGTGCAGCCGGACGTGCACGCGGGCTCCCCCGGCATGTACGGCGAGCACGCGGTGCGGCCGGTGCCCGGCACGCTGCTCGGCAACCTGCTGCCGGAGACCGAACTGGTCGTGCCGACCTTCCACCACCAGGCGGTGGCCCGGCTCGGCGAGGGTCTGCGGGTCGGCGCGCTGGCGCCGGACGGCACGATCGAGGCGGTGGAGGGCAACGGCTTCACCCTCGGCGTGCAGTGGCATCCCGAGCAGGGCGAGGATCTGCGGGTGATGCAGGGGCTGGTCCGGGCGGCCACCGCGGCCCGGGTGCTCCCGCTGCTGCACCACCTGGAGAGCCCGGTGACCGCGGCCCGCTGACCGCCCACCGCCCACCGCCTACCGCCCACCGCGTTCACGGTGGGCGGCTCAGCCCGGCGGCAGTCCGGCCAGCGCGGCCAGCACGCCGAGACCGCCCGCGCAGACCAGCGCGGTGACCACGCCCCGGCGGGCGGCGAGCAGCCAGAGCACCGCCGCCGCCAGCAGGCCCCACTGCCAGCCGTACCGCAGTGACGCCGCCAGCGGCAGCGCCGATCCGGCGATCGCACCGGTGACGGCCGGGCCCGCGCCGGTCAGGAAGTCCTGGACGCGGGTGTCCGCCCGGAGCCGGTCGAAGTGCCGTCCGCCGAGGATCACGAAGAGGAACGAGGGGCCGAAGGCCACCGCCGCCGCCAGCAGCCCGCCGCCCACCCCGGCGGCCGCGTACCCGACGGCGGCGACGGTGTGCACGACCGGGCCGGGAGTGACCTGTCCGAGGGCGACGGCGTTGAGGAACTGACCGTCCGTCATCCAGTGGTAGCGGTGCACCGCATCGGCCTGCATCAACGGGATGATCACGAAACCGCCCCCGTAGGAGAGCGCGCCGACCTTGAACGCCACCCACGCCAGCGCACCGAGACCGCCCAGCCCGCCGAGGGCCGGCAGCGCCGCGGAGACCGGCAGGGCCGCGCGCCGGGTGCCGCCGGGCCCGGAGCGGCGCGAGCGCACCGCGACCTCGGTGAGCCCGGCCGCCACCAGGACCAGCACCAGCCACGGCCCGGCCAGGACGGCCGCCACCGCCCCCGCCAGGGCGTACCCCGCCCAGCGGAGCCGGGCCGCCCGCGCGGTGCCGGCCCGGCCGAGGCTGCCGGGCACCAGCGCGGCCGCCGCCTGCAACGCGACGGCGGGCACCGCCGCACCCGCGCCGGCCGCCGCACCCAGCACCCACGGCGGCGGGTCGCCGGCCAGGAACAGTGCGGACAGCGCCAGGATCAGCACCAGCCCCGGCGCGATGAAGCAGACGCCGCCCACCAGCGCACCGGCGGCGCCGTGAAGCCGCCAGGCGGTGAGGATCGCCAGCTGGGTGGAGGCCGGGCCGGGCAGCAGGTTGGTGGCGGCCGTCCCGTCCTCGAACTCCTGCGGGCTCAGCCACCGCCGCTGGTCCACGCACAGCCGCCGCAGCAGCAGGATGTGCGCGGGCGGGCCGCCGAAGCCCAGCAGGCCGATCCGCCCCCACTCCAGGGCTATGGTCCGCAGCCGGACCGGTCCGGTTCGCTCCACCGCTGTCTCTCCCTGCTGCTGTGGCCCGTCCAGGGCGCCGAGACCTTATCGGACCAGGGCGAACGGAGGGCGTCGGGAGGGCCGCCCGGGGCGGCCGGACGGCAACGACAACGGTCACCAGTGCAGCCTTTGGATCTTCGTCCGATCTGCGGTTCACTTCGGGTGCGGGGCGGCCACGCCCCGTCCCTGCGCGTCCAGGAGAGGATCTCGATGGCCGGCCACGAGCACGACCACGAGCACGACCACGGCAAGGCGTCCCAGCACGGGCAGGACGGCCACGGCGGGCACGGCTCCGGCGGGCACGGCTCGGGCGGGCACTCGCACGCGGTGGCGGCCGACGCCGACCGCCGCTGGCTGCTCGGCGCGCTGGCCCTGATCGTGGTGTTCATGGCGGGCGAGGTCGTGGTCGGCTTCGCCGCGCAGTCCCTGGCGCTGATCTCGGACGCCGCGCACATGCTCACCGACGCCGTCTCGATCGTCCTCGCACTGGTGGCCATGCGGCTGGCGGCCCGCCCGGCCCGCGGCGGCTACACGTACGGGCTGAAGCGGGCCGAGATCCTCTCCGCGCAGGCCAACGGCGTCACCCTGCTGGTGCTCTCGGCCTGGCTGGGCTACGAGGCGGTGACCAGGCTGGTCAACCCGCCGGAGGTGACCGGTTCACTGGTGCTGGTGACGGCGCTGGTCGGGATCGTGGTCAACCTCGGGGCGACCTGGTGCATGTCGAAGGCCAACCGCAGCTCGCTGAACATCGAGGGCGCGTTCCAGCACGTGCTGACCGACCTGTACGCCTTCATCGCCACCGCGGTGGCCGGCGTGGTGATGATCACCACCGGCTTCGTCCGGGCGGACGCCATCGCCTCGCTGGTCGTGGTGGCGCTGATGCTCCGCGCGGGCATCGGGCTGGTCCGCGACTCCGGGCGGATCTTCCTGGAGGCGGCGCCGGCCGGCATCGACCCCGACGCGGTGGCCGACCGGCTGGTCGCCGCCGACCTGGTGATGGAGATCCACGACCTGCACATCTGGGAGATCACCTCCGGTCAGCCGGCGCTGTCCGCACACATCCTGGTCGCCCCGGGCGGGGACTGCCACGCGGTGCGGCGCGGACTGCAGCGGCAGCTCCGGGAGGAGTACCGGATCACCCACGCCACGCTCCAGGTCGACCACGTCGGCGAGGACGACGACCAGCAGCTGCTCCAGATCACCCCGGCCGGATCGGCCCTGCCCGACGAGCACTGCGGCGACTCCCACGGCCCCGTCCACCGCAGCGGTCCGCACGAGCACTAGGGCGCGCCCCAGCGGTGCCCCGCGGCACGGCGGTGCCGTCTGCCGACGCTCTGTCCGTCCCGTACGGCATGATCGGGAGCGTGACCGCACCGCGACTGATGCTCCTCGACTCCGCCAGCCTGTACTTCCGGGCCTACTACGGCGTGCCGGACTCCCTGAAGTCCCCCGCCGGTGAGCCGGTGAACGCCGTCCGGGGGCTGCTGGACTTCATCGCCCGGCTCGTCCAGGACCACCGCCCCGACCAGCTGGTCGCCTGCATGGACGCCGACTGGCGCCCGCAGTGGCGGGTCGACCTGGTGCCCTCCTACAAGACGCACCGCCTCGCCGAGACCGGTGCGGACGGCGAGGAGGAGATCCCGGACACGCTCGCCCCGCAGGTCCCGGTGATCGAGCAGGTGCTCGACGCGCTCGGCATCGCCCGGGTCGGCTCTCCCGGCTACGAGGCGGACGACGTGATCGGCACGCTGACGGCGCGGGCCGAGGGGCCGGTGCTGATCGTCACCGGCGACCGCGACCTGTTCCAGCTGGTGGACGACAGCCGTCCGGTCCAGGTCCTGTATCCGGTGAAGGGCATGGGGAACCTCCAGATCACCGACGACGGACTGCTGCTGGAGAAGTACGGCGTGCGCGGCGACCGGTACGCCGACATGGCCGCCCTGCGCGGCGACCCGAGCGACGGCCTGCCCGGCGTCAAGGGCATCGGCGAGAAGACCGCCGCCCAGCTGATCAACGAGTACGGCGACCTGGCCGCCATCCGCGCTGCCGCCGTCGACCTGCGCTCGCGGCTCACCCCCGCCCGCCGGAAGAACATCATCGAGGGCGCCGCCTACCTGGACGTCGCCCCCACCGTCGTCCGGGTCGCCACCGACGCCCCGCTGCCGGAGTTCGACCCCGCCCTGCCCAGTGAGCCGCTCGACCCGATGACCCTGGAGGAGCTCTCCACCCGCTGGGGCCTCGGCAGCTCGCTGGAGCGGCTGCTCGGCGTCCTGGCGGGCTGAGCACGGGGTGGGAGGGGCCGGGCCCCTCCCACCCCGACCGGTCAGCTCACCGAGGAGTAGGCGATGATGCCGCGCCGCAGGCTGTCGACCGCCTTGCGGGCGGTGCCGCGCAGCTGGGCGTCCTCGCCGGCCGCGTCCTGGATCTGGCCGAGCACGTCGATCAGCTGCTTCGTCCAGCGGACGAAGTCGCCGGCCGGCATCTCGGCGTCACGCAGCACCGCGTCCAGGTTGTGGCCGAGCGACCAGCGGTAGGCGACCCAGGCGAAGCCGAGGTCCGGCTCGCGCTGGCCGACGCCCTCGGCCGTGTTGATCCGGTGCTGCTCCTCCAGGGCGTCGAGGTGGCCCCAGATCCGGATCATGCGGCCGAGCGCCTCCTTCGCGTTGCCCTCCGGGACGCGGGGTGTGGCCGCGTCGTCGGCCTGCCGGGCCTCGTACACCAGCGCCGAGGCGCAGGCGGCGAGTTCGGCGGCGCCGAGGTCCTTCCAGACGCCTTCGCGGATGCACTCGGAGGCGAGCAGGTCGAGTTCGCCGTAGAGCCGGCCGAGGCGTCTGCCGTCACCGGTGACGGTGTCGCCCTGGAGGTAGCCGAGGTCGGTGAGCAGGCCGCAGACCCGGTCGAAGGTCCGGGCGATGGTGTGGGTGCGGGAGCGCATCTTGCGCTCCAGCAGGTCGGTGTCGCGGTGCAGGCGGTGGTAGCGCTCGGCCCAGCGGGCGTGGTCCTCGCGCTCGTCGCAGCCGTGGCAGGGGTGCTGGCGCAGGGCGGTGCGCAGCCGGGTGATCTCGGGGTCGTCGGCGGCGGCGGCGCGGCCCTTGCGGAAGCGCTCCGGCTCCAGGTGGCCGGCCTTGGTGCGCAGCGCGGAGGCGAGGTCGCGGCGGGACTGCGGGCTGCGCGGGTTGAACGACTTCGGGATCTTGATCCGGTCGACCGCCGCCACCGGGTGCGGGAAGTCGATCATCGCGAGCCGCTTGACCTGCCGCTCCGAGGTGAGCACGACGGGGCGCGGCCCGTCCTGGTAGTCGGGGTGGCGATGGGTCCGCGGCGAGCGGCTGACCGGCGGCAGGCCCGGGTCGAGGACGAGGGCGAGGCCGGCGAACTTGCCGGTCGGGACGTGGATGACGTCACCCGCCTTGAGCTGCTCGATGGACTCGACGGCGGCGGCCCGGCGCTGGCCGCTGCCCTCGCGGGCGAGCTCGTTCTCGCGGTCCTTGAGGTCGCGGCGCAGGCCCATGTACTCGTCGAAGTCGCCGAGGTGGCAGGTCATCGACGCGCGGTAGCCGTCCAGGCCCTCCTCGTTGCGCTGCACCTGCTTGGCGATGCCGACGACCGAGCGGTCCGCCTGGAACTGCGCGAAGGAGGTCTCCAGCAGTTCGCGCGAGCGGTGCCGCCCGAACTGGGAGACCAGGTTGACGGCCATGTTGTAGGACGGCCGGAACGAGGACTTCAGCGGGTACGTCCGGGTGCCCGCGAGGCCGGCCAGCGCCTCCGGGTCGATGCCGCGCTGCCAGAGCACGACCGCGTGGCCCTCGATGTCGATGCCGCGCCGGCCGGCCCGGCCGGTGAGCTGGGTGTACTCGCCGGGGGTGATGTCGGCGTGGGTCTCGCCGTTCCACTTGACCAGCTTCTCCATGACCACCGAGCGGGCGGGCATGTTGATGCCGAGGGCGAGGGTCTCGGTCGCGAAGACGGCCTTGACCAGGCCCTTCACGAACAGCTCCTCGACGACCTCCTTGAAGCGCGGGAGCATGCCGGCGTGGTGGGCGGCGATGCCGCGCTCCAGGCCGTCCAGCCACTCGAAGTAGCCGAGGACGTGCAGGTCCTCGTCGGGGATGTCGGCGCAGCGCTCCTCGACGATCGCTCGCACGGTGGCCCGGTCGGAGTCCTTGTTGAGCCGCAGGCCGGAGCTGAGGCACTGCTGGACGGCGGCCTCGCAGCCGGCCCGGCTGAAGATGAAGGTGATCGCCGGGAGCAGGCCCTCGGAGTCGAGGCGGTCGATGACGTCGACCCGCCCCGGCGTCCAGACCCGGCCGGGGCGGCCGCTCGGCATGGAGCGGCCGCGGCCCTTCGCGAAGCGGTCGCCGCGCGGGTTGGCGGCGATCTCGGAGCGGGCGAGCCGGACCAGCTCGGGGTTGACCAGCTTGGCCGGGTTGCGCGGGGCGTCCTTCGGGCGGCCGTCGCGGTCGGGGTTGGCGAACAGGTCGTACATCCGGTTGCCGGCCATCACGTGCTGCCAGAGCGGCACCGGGCGGTGCTCGGAGACGATCACCTTGGTGCCGCCGCGCACGGTGTCCAGCCAGTCGCCGAACTCCTCGGCGTTGGAGACCGTCGCGGAGAGCGAGACCAGGGTGACGGACTCGGGGAGGTGGATGATCACTTCCTCCCAGACCGCGCCGCGGAACCGGTCGGCGAGGTAGTGGACCTCGTCCATCACGACGTAGCCGAGGCCGTTCAGGGTCTGCGAGCCCGCGTAGAGCATGTTGCGCAGCACCTCGGTGGTCATCACGACCACCGGCGCGTCCCCGTTGACGGTGTTGTCACCGGTGAGCAGGCCGACCTTGGCCGCGCCGTAGCGCTTCACCAGGTCGCCGTACTTCTGGTTGGAGAGGGCCTTGATCGGCGTGGTGTAGAAGCACTTGCGCCCGCCCTGGAGGGCCAGGTGCACGGCGAACTCACCGACGATGGTCTTGCCGGAGCCGGTGGGCGCGGCGACCAGCACGCCTTCGCCGGCCTCCAGGGCCTGGCAGGCCTCGATCTGGAACTCGTCCAGCGGGAAGTCGTAGAGCTGCTGGAAGCCGTGGAGCGCGGTGGCCTGCTCCTTGGCGCGGCGGCGGAAGGCCGCGTAGGCCTCGGCCGGGCTGAGCTCCTGGTCGTCCGGGCCGTGGGCCGCCGGCCGCTGGTCCTCGGAACGCTGCGGGGTGGTGTTCATCTGCGTCACCTCTTCTTCCCGTAGGACTGCGTCGTCCCGTGGGGCTGGGGCCCGGACGGGCGGAACGGGGGCGCAGACGGCGACGCCTGCGGCTGCGGGGCCGGGCCGGTGCCAGTGGTGACTGGAGCCGGTGCCGGGGCGCAGCGGGTGTGGTTGGTGTGGTGATCGAGCATCTCAGGCAGAGGTTACCCGGCGGGACTGACATCGATAGCAGCAATTTTCCGGACCCGGAGGCGGCTCCGCGATCTTCGAAGCGGCTCTACCCGGTTCGGTCGCGGATCACTCCCGAACGGCGCCGGGATCGCGTCTCAATCAGATCCATAGTTGCAAATGTCTTCAAGAGGCCAGGATCGGACCTCCAAGCGATCACCTTCTCGCCGACTTCGGTCGCCTCTGATCATTCGTCATCGGCCGGGCAGCACCCTCCCTACTGTTCGGAGCACAGCAGCCCCCGCCGCACCGGTGCGGGCCCGGCCCACAGGAGGATCGCGATGGCGAATCTGGAGACGACCCTCAAGGAAGCGATGACCATCGACGGCGCGATCGGCGTCGCGCTGGTCGACTACGGCAGCGGCATGGCGCTCGGCACCCTCGGCGACAGCGCCGAGCTGGACCTCAACGTCGCCGCCGCGGGCAACACCGACCTCGTCCGCGCCAAGATGCGCACGATGGAGATGCTCAACCTCCACGACAACGAGATCGAGGACATCCTGATCAGCCTCACCGGCCAGTACCACCTCATCCGGCCGCTGGCCACCAAGAACGGCCGCGGCCTGTTCCTGTACCTCGCGCTCAACCGCAGCCGCTCCAACCTCGCGATGGCCCGCCACCACCTCAAGCGGATCGAGGCCGGCCTGGAGATCTGACCGGGCCCGGCCGCCGAGGCCACCGAGCACACCGGTACAGACCGGACCGCCCCGGACCACCCCAGCAGGAGCCGCACCAGAAGGGCCGAGATCGTGGCCGCAGCGCTGTACCAGGTGAAGGCCGAGTTCTTCCGGATGCTCGGCCACCCCGTCCGAATCCGCGTACTGGAACTGCTCCAGGCCGGCCCGACTCCCGTCCGCGAGCTGCTCGCGGAGATCGACATCGAGCCGTCCAGCCTCTCCCAGCAGCTCGCGGTGCTGCGCCGGGCGGGAATCGTCACGGCCAGCCGGGAGGGCTCCACCGTCGTGTACGCCCTGGCCGGCGGGGACGTCGCCGACCTGCTCAGGTCGGCCCGCCGGATCCTCACCGTCCTGCTGGCGGACCAGGGCATCCTGCTCGCCGAACTGCGCGCGGCGGACTGAACCGCCCCGGCGGGCCCGCCGGACAGGAGCGGCGGGGGCGCGGCGAGGTACCACCCGGCAGGGCAGGCCGCAGCTGCCGAGGCCTGCCGGATTCCGGGCCGGCCACCGCCCTGCGGTGGAATGATGACCGGCATGAGCCCCACCGCCACCGGTCCCACGCACCTGACGCCGGCCCAGACCGTGGAGCAGTCCGGCTTCAGCCTGGACACCCTGCGCTACTACGAGCGGATCGGCCTGCTCGGCACGGTGGAGCGCTCGCACACCGGGCACCGCCGGTTCACCCCGCACGACCTGGACTGGCTCATGGTGCTGCGCTGCCTGCGCGACACCGGGATGCCGATCGCCGAGATGCTGCGCTTCGCGGAGCTGGTGCGTTCCGGCGACGGCACCTTCGCCGCCCGCCTGACGGTGCTGGAGCAGCACGACGCCCAGGTGGAGGCGCAGATCGCGCACCTGCGGGAACAGCAGGAGCTGATCCCGCACAAGATCGACTTCTATCGGTCGGTGCTGGCCGACGGCCCCGGGGCGGACTGAGCCGCCCGCCACAGTTCACGGGTGGTCTCCGCCGCCGGGCCGGTGCGGGCCAGCCGGTGGCCGGTGCCGGCCCACAGGTGCATCGCCGCTGTGTCGCCGCGCTCGGCCGCGGCCGCCCGCAGCGGCCGGGTGAGGTGGTGCACCTCGGGGTAGACCGCCGGGGCGTACGGCTCGTACCGGTCGATGAAGGCGTTGCGCAGTCCGCGCGCGGCGCGGCCGGTGAAGGCCCGGGTGACGACCGTGCCGGTGAAGCCCGGGTCGGTCAGGGCCGCCCGGTGGGCGGCCGAGGTGCCGGCCTCGTCCGCGCACAGGTACGCGGTGCCGAGCTGGACGGCCGCCGCCCCGGCCCGCAGGGCGGCGGCGACGGCCGGGCCGTCGGCGATGCCGCCGGCCGCGATCAGCGGCAGGCCGCTCACGGCCCGGACTTCGGCCAGCAGCTCGGGCAGCGGCGTCCGCCCCGGCGCGGCCGCGACCCGGAAGGTGCCCCGGTGCCCGCCCGCCTCCGGCCCCTGGACGCAGAGCGCGTCCATTCCGGCGGCGGCTGCGAGCCGCGCCTCGGCGGCCGAGGTGACCGTACCGATCTGGTACGTCCCGGCGGCGCGCAGCGCGCGGGCCTCGTCGGGTGAGGGCAGGCCGAACGTGTAGGAGACCAGCGGGACGGGGTCGGCGGTGAGCGCGGCGATCTTGGCGTCCCAGTCGTCCCGGTCGGGTGCGACGGCGGCCGGCAGCAGGACGCCGTGGCGTTCGGCCTCGGGGCGCAGCCGCTCGCGATAGGCGGCCACCGGCGCGGTGCCGGAGGGCGCGTCGGACGGGACGAAGAGGTTGACGCCGAACGGACGGCCGGTCAGCTCCCCCAGCCGGTGGATCTCCTCGGTCATCGCGGCCGCGCTGCGGTAGCCGGCGGCGAGGAAGCCGAGACCCCCGGCCGCGGTGACCGCCGCGACCAGCTCCGGGGTGGACGGGCCGCCCGCCATCGGCGCCGCGACGACCGGGACGGCGAGCCCGCCGAGACCGCCGAACCTGGCCGGCACCCGCATTGCGCACTCCCCGCCTCGGCGATCGATCGTGTGCCGCCACCCTAGAGCCTCGCCGGCGCGCAGGCGGGGAAGACCTGCGGTGAGCACAAGGCAACACTGTGGCAATCGACGGGCAACGCGGGGGAATCCACCTTCCCCCACATTTCTGTCAGCCGACAGAAACCATGCGGCCACCACCTCCCCGCCTTCCTCCCCCTCCCCCGTGGAAAGCCGGTGCCCGATGACCACCACCCCCGCCCTCGCACCGCCCGAGGAGATCGCCCGGCCGGCCGGCGACCCGCTCTCCGAGTTCGGCTACCCCCAGCAACTGCACCGCACGATGGGCCGGTTCGCCTCCTTCGCGGCCGGCTTCTCCTTCATCTCGGTGCTCACCACCGTCTTCCAGCTCTTCTCCTTCGGCTACTCCTTCGCCGGGCCCGCCTTCTTCTGGACCTGGCCGCTGGTGCTCGGCGGGCAACTCCTGGTCGCCGCCTGCTTCGCCGAACTCGCCGCCCGCTACCCGATCTCGGGGGCGATCTACCAGTGGGCGACCCGGCTCGGCGGCGCCCTGTACGGCTGGTTCACCGGCTGGCTGATGGTGATCGGGCAGATCGTGGTCGTCACCGCCGCCGCGCTGGCCCTGCAGGTGGTACTGCCCGCCGTCTGGTCCGGCTTCCAACTGCTCGGCGGCGACCCGGCGCTGACCACCCGCACCGGCGCCGCCAACGCCGTCCTCCTGGGCGCCGTACTGATCACGCTGACCACACTGGTCAACGTGGCCGGCATCCGGCTGATATCGGTGATCAACAGCGTCGGGGTCACCGCCGAGCTGACCGGCATCGCGCTGATCGCCGTCCTGCTCTTCACCCACAGCGAGCGCACCCCCACGGTGGTGCTGCACACCGGCGGCCAGAGCGGCTATTTCTGGGCCCTCCTGGTCGGCTCGTTCACCGCCGCCTACGTCATGATCGGCTTCGACAGCGCCGGCGAGATGTCCGAGGAGACGGTCAACCCGCGCCGCACCGCGCCGCGGACGATCCTCGGCGCGCTCGCCGCCGCCGGCCTCGGCGGCGGGCTGCTGCTGCTCGGCGCCCTGCTGGCGGCGCCCAGCCTGACCGACGGACGGCTCGCCACCGAGGGCATGTCGTACGTCCTGACCAGCACGCTCGGCGACGGGCCCGGCCGGCTGCTGCTCGCGGACGTCGCGGTGGCGATCTGCGTCGGCACGCTGGCGATGCAGACCGCCGGCGCCCGGATGATCTTCTCGATGGCCCGGGACGGCGCCCTCCCGTTCTCCCGCCGCCTGGCGCACGTCTCCCCCCGCACCGGCACCCCGCACCTGCCCGCCCTGGTGACCGGCGGCCTCGCCGTCGTCTTCCTGCTGGTCAACCTGCTGGCCCCGTCGGCGTTCCTCGCCCTGGAGACCACCTGCATCGTGCTCGTCTACACGGCGTACGCGCTGGTGGTCGGCGCGCTGCTGCGCCGAAGGCTGCGCGGCCTGCCGATCGGCGCCGGCGGCGGGCGGCAGGAGACGGACGAGAACGGCGAGCCGCTGTTCACGCTGGGCCGCTGGGGCCTGCCGGTGAACCTGCTGGCCCTGCTGTACGGCGTCGCGATGACCGTGAACCTGGCCTGGCCGCGTGCCGCCGTGTACGACCCGGCGGGCGGGCACTGGTACCTGCAGTGGTTCAGCGTGCTGTTCCTGGCGGGCGCGCTCGCGGCGGGCGCCGCGTACCGGCTGCGGCGGCGCTGAACGAGGCCCCTGCGAAGAACTGCTGTGCTCAGGCGGTCCGGAGACGGGCCGCCTCGGCCCGTGCCGCCGCGATCTCCCGCGCCGCGCAGCCGGCCAGGCGCAGCGCACTGTCGGCCACCGCCTCGCCGACCGTGCGCGGTTCGCGCCCGCCGGTCTCCCGGGCGACCGCGACGCCGCCCTCGACGAGGCCGAGCAGCAGGTCCGTCCGCAGGGCCGGATCCCCGGAGGCGTCCAGGGCGGTGAGCAGGGTGCCGTACACGGCCTTCAACTCGCCCCGGGAGCGCCGGAACTCGGCGAACCGCTCGCCCCGCACCTCGGGCAGCTGGTACAGCGCACCGAGGTTGTAGAGACCGCCGAAGAGCAGCTCGGCGTCGAAGGCGGCCAGCGCCCAGAGCCTGGCGCCGGCACTGTGCCCGGTGTCGGCCAGCACGCCCAGGGCGAAGGCCAGCGAGGGTTCGACGGTGCTCTCCAGCAGGGTGGCGAGGATGTCCTCCTTGCCGGTGAAGTAGTGGTAGAGCGAGGCCTGCCGCAGCCCGGCCCGCTCGGCCACCGCCCGGGTCGTGGTGGCCGCGTACCCGTTGACCGTGAAGAGCTCGGCCGATGCCGCCAACACCTCTGCGCGGGGCGTCAGTTCACTCGCCGACGGGCCCTGGGCACGCGGGCGTCCGACACGGGGCGGGGTTTCTCGGGTGGCGGGCACGTCCCGATCCTCGCACAGGCCCCGGGTGGTGAGGGGACGGTAACCGGCGCGAAACGCACGGGCAACGGCGGCGACCTCGGGCGCCCCTAATTTCTGTCACGCGACAGAAACCCCGGCAGCAGCCCAGGAGGCGCCGTGACCACCCTTGCCCCATCGACGGCCACCACCACGGCCGCCCGCGACCACGCCCGGGCCCAGCACGGCACCGTCGTCGACTGCATGCCCCAACTCCCGCCCCCCGCAGGCACCCTGTGGGCGGAGAAGGTCGCAGGCGGCAACTACACCCACCTCACCGTCCCGGCCGGCGCCGAAATCACCCTCACCGACACCGACGGCGACGCCTGCGCGCACCTGCTGCTGTTCGTCACCGGACGCCCCTGGGAGCGGCTCAACGCAGCCGACACCGTCAAGGTCCAGTGGAACGCCTACCTCGGCCCCGGCAGCCTGCTCCTCTCCGACCAGGGCCGGGTGCTCGCCACCCTCACCGAGGACACCTCCGGCCACCACGACACCCTGACCGGCACCTCCAGCGCCGCCCGCAACACCGCCCGCTACGGCGACGGCAGCGCCCACGGCCCCTCCCCCGCCGGACGCGAACTCCTCAAGCTCGCCGCCGCCAAGCACGGCCTCACGCCGCGCGACCTGCCGCCCGTCATCTCCTTCTTCCGGGGCGTCCGGGCCCAGCAGGACGGCGCCCTCACCCCGACCGGCGCCGCCGGCCCCGGCGCCCGGGTCACCCTGCGGGCCGAGCAGCCGCTCACCGCCCTGATCGCCAACACGGCCCACCCGCTGGACCCGCGCCCCGGCTACCACTGCACCCCGCTCGCCGTCCGCGCCGTCCCCGGCCGGCCCACCGCGCCCGGCGACCCACTGCGGACGGCCACGCCCGAGCACCTCCGCGCCTACCTCAACACCGACGCCGCCAACCACTCGCCGCAGGAGGCCCGATGACCATCGTGCTGGACCAGACCGTCCCCGCCCGCGCCGGCTGGTCGGCGGTCGTGCGACGCGGACAGCGGCTCACCATCACCGACCTCGGCGGCAACCAGGCCGTCGACTGCCTGATCTACGACGCGCACGACACCTCCGTCCGCTACAGCGCCCCCGACACCCTCCAGGCCCAGGGCTCGCTGTACCTCACCGAGGGCAGCGTGCTGCTCTCCGACGAGCACACCCCGCTGATGACCGTGCTCGCCGACGACTGCGGCCGGCACGACACCATCGGCGGCGCCTGCTCCAAGGAGTCCAACACCCTGCGGTACGGGCACCACACCTGGTCCCAGCACGCCTGCGTGGAGAACTTCCTGGCCGAGGGCGCCCGTTGGGGGCTCGGCAAGCGCGACCTGGTCAGCAACATCAACTGGTACATGAACGTGCCGGTCGAGGCCGACGGCACGCTCGGCATCGTGGACGGCCTCTCCGCGCCCGGCCTGCGGGTGGTGCTGCGCGCCGAGACCGACGTCCTGGTGCTGGTCTCCAACTGCCCTCAGGTCAACAACCCGTGCAACGGCTTCGACCCGACGCCGGTCCAGATGACGATCACCGAGGGCTGACCGATGACGTACGACACCCTGCTGATCGCCAACCGGGGCGAGATCGCCGCCCGGATCATCCGCACCGCCCGCCGGCTCGGCCTGCGCACCGTCGCGGTCTTCTCCGACCCCGACCGCCCGGCGCCGCACGTCCGGCTCGCCGACCACGCGGTACGGCTCGGGCCCGCCCCCGCCAAGGACAGCTACCTGCGCGCCGACCTGGTGCTGCAGGCCGCCCTCGACAGCGGCGCGGGCGCCGTCCACCCCGGCTACGGCTTCCTCTCCGAGGACGCCGACTTCGCCCGCCGGACCGAGGCCGCCGGGCTGGCCTTCGTCGGGCCGACCCCCGGCCAGCTGGAGGTGTTCGGCGCCAAGCACACCGCCCGCGCCGCCGCCGAGGCCGCCGGCGTCCCGCTGCTGCCCGGCACCGGGCTGCTGGCCGGCCTGGACGAGGCACTGACCGCCGCCGAGGTGATCGGCTACCCCGTGATGCTCAAGGCCACCGGCGGCGGTGGCGGCATCGGCATGCAGGCCTGCCACAGCGCCGCCGAACTGGCCGGCGCCTGGGAGCGGGTGCAGCGGGTGGCGGCCGCCAGCTTCTCCACCGCCGGGGTCTTCCTGGAGCGGCTGGTCGAGCGGGCCCGGCACGTCGAGGTGCAGGTGTTCGGCGACGGCACCGGCCGCGTGGTCACCCTCGGCGACCGGGACTGCTCGCTCCAGCGCCGCAACCAGAAGGTCCTGGAGGAGGCCCCGGCACCCGGCCTGCCCGACCACGTCCGCCGGCAACTCGCCGACTCCGCCCGCGCCCTGTGCGCCGGGGTGGCCTACCGCTCGGCCGGCACCGTCGAGTACGTGTACGACGCCGCCCGCGAGGAGGCGTACTTCCTGGAGGTCAACACCCGCCTCCAGGTGGAGCACCCGGTCACCGAGGCCGTGCACGGCGTCGACCTGGTCGAGTGGATGCTGCGGCTCGCCCAGGGCGAGACCGGGGTGGTCCGCGAGGTCGGGCCCGCCACCGGCCACGCCGTCGAGGCCCGCGTCTACGCCGAGGACCCGAGCCGCGACCACCGCCCCAGCGCCGGGCTGCTCACCGAGGTCACCTTCCCCGAGGGCGTCCGGGTGGACGCCTGGGTGGAGACCGGCACCGAGGTCACCACCTCCTACGACCCGATGCTCGCCAAGGTGATCGTGCACGGCGCCGACCGCGAGCAGGCGCTGGCCGCCCTCACCGACGCGCTGGCCGGCACCCGGATCGAGGGCATCGAGACCAACCTCGGCCTGCTGCGCGCCATTCCGGGCGCGGAGGCCGTCCGCGCCGCCGCGCACCACACCGCGACGCTGGCCGGCATCACCGACCCGACCCCCCGGATCGAGGTACTGCGCTCCGGCACCCTCAGCACCGTCCAGGACTGGCCCGGCCGCACCGGTTACTGGCACGTCGGCGTGCCGCCCTGCGGCCCGATGGACGACCTCTCGTTCCGCCTCGGCAACCGCGCGCTCGGCAATCCCGAGGGCCTGCCCGGCCTCGAATGCACCCTCCAGGGCCCCGCGTTGCGCTTCACCCACGCCACCTGGGTCTGCGTCACCGGCGCCCCCGCCGCCGTCACCGTGGACGGGGCGCCCGCGCCGCAGTGGGAGCCCGTCCTCGTCCCGGCCGGCGCCGTGCTCGACCTGGCCGCCCCCGCCGGGCCCGGCCTGCGCACCTACCTGCTGCTCGCGGGCGGCCTGGACGCCCCGCGGTTCCTCGGCAGCGCCGCCACCTTCACCCTCGGCAAGTTCGGCGGCCACGGCGGCCGGGCCCTGCGGGTCGGCGACGTCCTGCACGGCGGAGCGGGCACGCCCGGCGACGGCGCCGGCCCCGTCCCGCCCGCACAGCGCCCGGAGTTCACCTCCGCCTGGGAGCTGGCCGCCGCCGAGGGCCCGCACGCCGCACCCGAGTTCTTCACCGAGGCGGACATCGAGGCGTTCTACGCCGCCGACTGGAAGGTGCACTTCAACAGCGCCCGGACGGGCGTGCGCCTGGTCGGCCCGAAGCCCGCCTGGGCCCGCACCGACGGCGGCGAGGCCGGACTGCACCCCTCCAACATCCACGACACCCCGTACTCCGTCGGCGCGGTCGACTACACCGGCGACATGCCCGTCCTGCTGGGCCCCGACGGCCCCTCGCTCGGCGGCTTCGTCTGCCCCGCCACCGTCGTCACCGGCCAGCGCTGGAAGCTCGGCCAGCTGCGCCCCGGCGACACCGTGCGCTTCGTGCCCGTCACGCTGGAGGCCGCGGCCGGGCTGCGCCGCTCCCCCGCCGGGGCGCCGCTCCCCTCCCGCGCACCGGTCGGCGACGGCGGCATCCTGGCCCGCCTGCCCGGGACGCCGGAGCGCCCGAGCGTCACCTACCGGCGCAGCGGCGACGACAACCTGCTGGTCGAGTACGGCCCGATGCAGCTGGACCTGGCCCTGCGGATGCGGGTGCACGCGCTCGCCGAGCGGGTCGCCGCCGCGCGGGTGCCCGGTGTCCTCGGGCTCACCCCGGGCATCCGCTCGCTCCAGCTGCACACCGACCCGGACATCCTCACCGTCCCGCAACTCCTGCTGCTGGTACAGGAGATCGAGGCGGCGCTGCCGGCCACCGACGAGCTCCGGGTGCCCAGCCGCACCGTCCACCTGCCGCTGTCCTGGGACGACCCGGCCACCCGGGAGGCCATCGCCCGCTACATCGCGGGGGTGCGCGACGACGCGCCGTGGTGCCCGTGGAACATCGAGTTCATCCGCCGGATCAACGGTCTGACCTCGGTGGACGAGGTCTACCGGACGGTCTTCGACGCCGAGTACCTCGTGCTCGGGCTCGGCGACGTCTACCTGGGCGCACCCGTCGCGACGCCGCTGGACCCGCGGCACCGGCTGGTCACCACCAAGTACAACCCGGCCCGCACCTGGACGGCCGAGAACTCGGTCGGCATCGGCGGCGCGTACCTCTGCGTGTACGGCATGGAGGGCCCGGGCGGGTACCAGTTCGTCGGGCGGACGGTGCAGATGTGGTCCGGCTGGCAGCAGCGCGGGCCGTTCACCGACGGCGCGCCCTGGCTGCTGCGGTTCTTCGACCGGATCAAGTGGTACCCGGTCTCGGCGGAGGAACTGCTGGAGATGCGGGCCGACATGGCCGCCGGACGCCTCGATCTCAAGATCGAGGAGGGCGAGTTCGCGCTCGCCGACCACCTGCGCTTCCTCGCCGAGAACGCCGGACCGATCGAGGAGTTCCGGGCCGTGCAGGCGGCCGCCTTCGGCGCCGAGCGCCAGGCCTGGGAGGAAGCGGGCGAGTTCGACCGCGCCGAGAGCGCCGCCGACAGTGCCCCGGGGCCGGTCCGGCAGGTGGCCGCGCCGCCCGGCGGGGCCGTGGTGGAGGCCGAGTTCACCGCCTGCGTCTGGAAGGTGGACGTGCGGGCCGGTGAACGCGTACGCAAGGGGCAGCAGTTGATGGCCGTGGAGGCGATGAAGATGGAGTCCGCGGTGCTCGCCGCCCAGGACGGCGTGGTGGCCGAGCTGCTGGTGAAACCGGGCGACCAGGTGGAGGCCGGCTCGCCGCTGGTCGTGCTGGCCGCGCTCGCGGTGGAGGTGGCGGCATGACGGCCTCCGTCGAGCGCGTCGGCGCGGCCTACCGGCGGATCGCCGAGGCCGGCCGGCCGGAGATCTGGATCGGCCTGCGCCCGCAGGAGGACGTCACGGCCGAGGCGCGGCGGGTCGACGCCCGGCGCGCCGCCGGGGAGTTCCTCCCGCTGGCCGGCACGGTGTTCGCGGTCAAGGGCAACATCGACCTCGCCGGGCTGCCCACCACGGCCGGCTGCCCCTCCTACGGCTACCTCCCGGCGGCGGACGCACCCGCCGTGGCCCGGCTGCGGGCCGCCGGGTCGGTGCCGCTGGGCACCACCAACCTGGACCAGTTCGCCACCGGCCTGGTCGGCACCCGCAGCCCGTACGGCGCGGTGCGAAACGCGGTCGACCCGGCCCGGGTGTCGGGCGGTTCGAGTTCGGGCTCCGCGGTGGCCGTCGCGCTCGGCATCGTCGACCTGGCGCTGGGTACCGACACGGCGGGCTCCGGACGGGTACCGGCGGCGTTCAACGGGATCGTCGGCCTGAAGCCGACCCCCGGCGTCGTGCCCACCGACGGAGTGGTGCCGGCCTGCCGGAGCCTGGACTGCGTCTCGGTCTTCGCCCGCACGGTCGCCGCCGCCGAGCAGGCGTACGGGATCGTCGCGGACCAGGTGCCGGTCGCCGCCGCGCCGCGCCGGCCCGGCCCGTGGCGGGTGGCGGTGGCCGCGCCGGATCAGCTCGGGGAGCTGGACGACGGCTGGGCCGAGGCCTACCGGGCGGCCGCCGCGCGGCTGGAGGCGGCCGGCGCCGAACTGCGCGGCATCGAGCTGGCACCGTTCAGCGCGGTGGCGGCGATGCTCTACGAGGGCGCCTTCGTCGCGGAACGGTACGACGCCGTCGGTGAGTTCATCGAGAAGAACGGTGCCGGCGACCTCGACCCGGTGGTGCGCCGGATCATCACCGCCGGGCGCGACATCCCCGCCCACCGGCTGTACCGCGACCTGGCCGAGCTGGAACGGCTGCGGGCCCTCGCACTGGCCGAACTGGGAGAGGCGGACGCACTCTTGCTGCCGACCGCGCCCGGCCACCCGACGTCTGCCGAGGTCGCCGCCGACCCGGTGGGGGCGAACGCCCGGCTCGGCCGGTTCACCAACTCCACCAACCTGCTGGGCCTGTGCGCCCTCGCCGTGCCCGCCGGGACGGTCCGCGGCCTGCCCTTCGGCGTGATGCTGATCGGCCGCCCGCACACCGAGGCACTGCTGGGGGCCGTGGCACGCCCGCTGGCCGAGCCGCCGCGCGTGCGGCTGGCGGTGGTCGGCGCGCACCTGTCCGGGCAGCCGCTGAACGGCCATCTGCTGGCGCTGGGAGCCACCCTGGTCACCGCCACCCGGACGGCGCCCGACTACCGGCTCTACGCGCTGGACACCGTACCCGCCAAGCCCGGCCTGGTGCGGGTGGCCGCCGGTGGCGCGGCGGTCGAGGCCGAGGTGTGGGAGCTGCCGGCGGCCGGGCTCGGCGAGCTGACCGCCGGGCTGCCGGAACCGATGGCCTTCGGGAGCGTCCGGCTCGCCGACGGCACCCGGGTGGCGGGGTTCCTGTGCGAGCCCGCCGCCCTGGCGGGCGCCGAGGACATCACCTCCCACGGCGGCTGGCGTGCCCACCTGGCCGCAAGCCCCGGGGAGCCGGCCTGATCAGCCCCCGGGTGGTGGCGCTGCGGACGGCGGCGGGCCCTGGTGAGCCGGCCTGATCAGCCCCCTGGAGGTGGCGCTGCGGACGGCGGCCGTCCGGGAGTCGACGCCGAGCTTGGTGTAGATGTGCACCAGGTGGGATTTCACGGTGGCCTGGCTGAGGTGGAGCTGCCGGCTGATCTGCTGGTTGGTCAGGCCCGCCGCGACCAGCTCCAGCACCTCCGTCTCGCGGGTGCTGAGCGCGGCCCAGGGGGTGCGCATCCGCTCCAGCAGGCGGTCCGCGACGGTGGCGGCCAGGGAGGAGCGCCCGGCGGCGGCGGCGCGGACGGCCTGCGCCAGCTCCTCCGGCGGGGCGTCCTTGAGGAGGTAGCCGGTGGCGCCGGCTTCGAGGGCCGGCACGGTGTCGGCGTCCGTGTCGTAGGTGGTGACGATCAGCACCCGGGGTGCGCCCGGCCGGGCGGTGATCGCGGCGGTGGCCCGGGCGCCGTTCATGCCCGTGCCGAACTGGAGGTCCATCAGCACCACGTCGAGGTCGAGTTCGGCGGCCAGCGCCACCGCCTCCTCGGCGGTGGCCGCCTCCGCGACGACGGTGAAGTCGCTCTCGCCCTCCAGGACGGCGCGCAGGCCGGCCCGCACCACGGGGTGGTCGTCGGCGAGCAGGAGCCGGATCGGGTCGGTCATCAGCGTTCCTCGGGCGGTTCGGGGAGCAGGACGGCCAGTGCGGTGCCCTGGCCCGGTGCGGACTCCACCGTGAAGGTACCGCCCAGCGCCCGGGCCCGGGCCCGCATCGCGGGCAGGCCGAACCCGCCGTCGCCGGTGCCCGGGGCGGGCACCGCGGCCGGGTCGAAGCCGGAGCCGTCGTCGAACACGTCGAGGGCGACCTCGGAGCCCATGTAGCTGAGGGTGACCTCGGCGTGCGAGGCCTGCGCGTGCCGCACGGTGTTGGCGAGCGCGGACTGCGCGATCCGCAGCAGCGCCGTCTCGTGCGGCACCGGCAGCGCGGCCGGTGCCCCCGAGAGGTGGAACCGGACGGGCACCCCGGCGTGCTCGGAGGTGGTGGCGCAGAGCCGCTCCAGGGCCGTCGGCAGCGAGGAGCCGTCCAGGCCGGGCGGGGTCAGCGCGCGGACGAAGCGGCGGGCCTCGGCGAGGTTGTCCTGGGCCGCCTGCCGGGCCTGCTCCACGTACCCGGCGGCGGCCTCCGCCCGCTCGGGCAGCGCGCGCCCGGCGGCCCGGAGCAGCAGCTGGATGCTGGACAGGCTCTGCGCCAGGGTGTCGTGGATCTCGCGGGCGAGGCGCTCGCGCTCGGCCAGCACACCCGCGGTGTGGTGGGCGGCGGCCAGGTCGGCGCGGGCGGCACTGAGCTCGTCGATGAGCCGGCGGCGTTCCTCGCTCTCCCGGTACAGGGCCTGGTAGCCGAGCACGGTGGCGGTGGCGACGGCCGCCCCGAGGGTCGGGCCGATCGCGGCGGCCACGCTGAACCCGTGGTGGTGCCGGGCGAACCCGGCGACGGCGGCGACGGTGGTCAGGGCCACCGCGACGAGGGCGGTGCGGCGCCCCAGCAGGTGCAGCTGGAGGAAGTACAGCGGGAAGGCGAGCCAGACCCCGTCCGGGGTGAGGGCGAGCAGCACCAGCCAGGATCCGCAGAGCGCGGCCAGCCAGAGGGCCGCCCCGGTCCGCGAGCGGCGGACGGCGCCGAGCAGCGGCCCGGCCGCGTACACGGCGCCGGTCAGGAGGGCGGCCGCGGTGACGGCCACGGGGGCGGCGCCGGCGAGCGCGGCTCGGGCCACGGCCAGCGTGAGCAGGCCCGCCACCAGCAGGTGCAGGCAGAGCTGCAGGACGCGGGCGACGGGAGTGAGTGATCGGTCGGTCGCCATCCTTCCAGGCTAGGCGGCCGGCGAGCCGGCGGGCATCAATCGAAAGGTTGACCCGCGACTGCGCCCTTCGATGCGGAGGATCCAATCCCCGGTGCGATGCCGGTGCACGGGCCCGGCGACGACATTGGCGGGTGTCACCGCACCGATTCCGAGAGAGGACCGTGACCGCCTTGTTCGTCGCCTGGAGGGACCTGGGGTTCGCCAAGGGGCGGTTCGCCCTGATGGGGACCGTCATCGTACTGATCACCGTGCTGGTGGGCCTGCTGTCGGGCCTCACCGCCGGTCTGGGCCGGCAGAACACCTCCGCGGTCACCGGCCTGCCGGCCGACCGGCTGGTCTTCTCCGCACCGGCGGACGGCCGGAAGCTGTCCTTCACCGACTCGCAGGTCACCCCCGAGCAGTGGGAGGGCTGGGCGAGGGCCCCCGGGGTCACTTCGGCGCAGCCGCTCGGCATCAGCACCACCAAGGCGGCGGCGGGCGGGCGCACCGCCGCGCTCTCGGCCTTCGGGGTGCCGGCCGGCTCCGGCCTCGCGCCGCAGGGCGCGCCGGTCGCCCCGGGCCGGGTGGTGCTGTCCGCCGGAGCGGCCGAGGAACTCGGGGTCACGGCCGGTGCCCCGCTGACGCTGGCGGGGCAGGGCCTCACCGTCGCCGCCGTCTCGGGCGACGCCGCGTTCAGCCACCTCCCGGTCGTCTGGACCAGCCTGGACGACTGGCAGCGCATCGCGCCGCCCACCGGACCCGGCGAGCACGCCACCGTGATCGCCGTCCGGACGTCCTCCGGAGCCGGCCTGGCGGCGGCCGACCGGGAGTACGGCACCCGGGCACTGACCGTGGGCGACTCGCTCTCGGCGATCGGCGCCTACAGCTCCGAGAACGGCTCGCTCCAGTTGATGCGCGCCTTCCTGTTCGCCATCTCCGCGCTGGTCATCGGCGCCTTCTTCACCGTCTGGACGATCCAGCGCAGCGCGGACGTCGCGGTGCTGAAGGCCCTCGGCGCCCCGACTGGCTACCTGCTGCGGGACGCGCTCGGCCAGGCCGTCCTGCTGCTGGTGCTCGGCACCGCGCTGGGCACCGCCGTCGCCGCCGGGGTGGGCGCCCTGGTCGGCTCCACCGTGCCGTTCGTACTGGACGCGCCGACCGTGCTGCTGCCCGCGCTCGTCATGATCGCCCTCGGCGCGCTCGGCGCCGGACTGTCCGTCCGCCGCATCACCTCCGTCGACCCGCTGACCGCCCTGGGGAACGCCCGATGAGCCTCAACCTCGACCACGTCACCCTCACCTACCCCGACGGCGACGGCCGGCTGACCGCGCTGGACGACGTCGGCCTGGACGTCCCGGCGGGCAGCATCACCGCCGTGGTCGGCCCGTCCGGCTCCGGCAAGTCCAGCCTGCTCGCGGTCGCCGCCACCCTGATCACCCCCGACAGCGGACGGGTGGTGGTCGACGGCGTCGACACCGCCGGGCTGAGCCGCACCGAGCTGACCACCCTGCGGCGGAGCCGGATCGGCATCGTCTTCCAGCAACCGAACCTGCTGCCCTCGCTGACCGCCGTCGAACAGCTCCAGGTGATGGCCCACCTGGACGGCCGCTCGCCGCGTGCGGCCCGCCCCCGGGCCCTGGAGCTGCTGGACGCCGTCGGCCTGCGCGACCGGGCGGGCAGCCGCCCGCACCAGCTCTCGGGCGGGCAGCGCCAGCGCGTCAACATCGCCCGCGCGCTGATGAACGACCCGGTCGTCCTGCTGGTCGACGAGCCCACCAGCGCCCTGGACCACGAGCGCGGCGCGGCGGTCATCGACCTGATCACCGAGCTCACGCACCGCCGCGCGACGGCCACCGTCCTGGTCACCCACGACCGCACCCACCTGACCGCCGTCGACCAGGTGGCCGAAGTCCACGACGGGCGCCTGCGGGTGCCGGCCCGGGCCTGACCCGGCGCACGGACGACGATGCCCCGCCCACCGGTCTCCGGTGGGCGGGGCATCGTCGCGTACGGCCGTCAGGTCAGGTGATGTCGTCCAGCTGCTCGCGGCGGGCGGCGGGCACCGGGGCGCCGGCCACCGGCGTGACGGAGGCCTCCACCGGTTCGGCCGAGGCCACCTCGTCGACCGAGAGGTCCAGGTGCGAGGCCTCCTCGTCGTCGAGGCCTGCGTCCGGGTTGCGGCGGGCGCGACGCCGGTCGTTGAGCAGCGCGACGCCCACGGCGGCGAAGTACAGCGCCCAGATGGGTGCGGCCAGCGCCAGCATGCTGAGCGGGTCGGCGCTGGGAGTGGCGAAGGCGGCGAAGACGGTGATGCCCATCACCATGCCGCGCCACCAGCCGAGCAGCCGCTTGCCGGTGACCACGTGGGCGAAGTTGAGCATCACCAGGATCAGCGGGAACTCGAAGGCGAGGCCGAAGACCAGCACCATCCGGGTCGCGATGTCGAAGTAGTCCTCGGGCGGCAGGATCGGTGTGGTGCCGGTCGGGCTGAACGAGATCAGCACCTTCACCGTGGTCGGCAGCAGCAGGTAGGCGCAGACGACGCCGCTGAGGAACAGCGGGGCGCCGGCCCCCATGAAGCCCAGCGTGTACTTGCGCTCGTTGCGGTGCAGGCCGGGAGCCACGAAGGCCCACAGCTGGTAGAGCCAGACCGGCACGGCGGCGACGACGCCCGCGGTCAGCGCGACCTTGAGGGTCCAGGTGAACGGCGTGGTGAGGCCGATGTTGGAGACCTGCGCGCACTTGCCGTTGAAGGCGTCGATCTCGGCGCGGGTGTTGCACTGCGGCAGCGGCTCCAGCAGGAAGGTCTCGATCTGCTTGTGGTAGATCGCCGCGACGATCGTGAACAGCACGATCGCCAGGACCGACTTGACCAACCGGTTCCGCAGCTCACGGAGGTGGTCAGCGAGGGCCATCCGCCCCTCGGAGTCCTTGGGCGCCTTAAGCGCCTTGGAAGACTTGCTCAACCCCGGTCCTCAACTCGTGCGTCGAAGCCCGCCGGGCGGCGGGCTTCGCTGGTCGCGCGCCGGTCAGCGCGGCTGGGTGGTCTCCTGCGGCGGCTGTTCGTCGGCCACCTGCCGCGAGGGTCCGGGGGCTCCCGGTGCGGCCTTGATGGTCTTCGGGGCGGCCTCCGCCGGAGCGGGAGCCGGGGCGGGCCCGTCCTCCTCGCGCAGCGCCTTGGTCTCGCTCTTCAGGATCCGCATCGACTGCCCGAGCGAGCGGGCCAGGTCGGGGAGCCGCTTGGCGCCGAAGAGCACGATCGCGAAGACCACGACCACCAGGATCGCAGTCGCCGAGAACCGCATGCCCGACCACCTACCTTCTCGCTGCTTGCGGGCCACCGCGCCGACGGTCGTCGCTGCGGTTGCGGCGCACCGCGATCGGTGCGGCCACGGTCAGAGCCTAACGCGCCGCCCCCGACAGCAGCAGACCCCCGGGCCACCAGCCGGTGAAGAATCGGCGCACCGGCGGGTGGAGTCAGCGTGTCCGGCCGGCTTCGGCCAGGTCGCCGGCCGCCCCGGCGAGCGCGCGGGAGGCGGTGTCCACCTCCCGCGCGAGCACTCTGACGTCCAGCCACAGCCGCCCGGCGAGCACGCCGAGCACCAGCAGGCCGGCGGTGGAGAGCAGGACGGCGGCGACGAGGGTCCACGACATGCCCGCCAGCCTAGGCCGTCCCCGGCAGATCGGGCCAGGACCGCTCGCCGGGCCGGGTCAGCCCTCGGCCGGGACGAGCCGCATGGTGCGGACGCCGGCGGCCGTGAGCGCGGCGACGATCTTCTCCCCGGCGGGCTTGCGGACCGCCGCCCCGCAGAGCGGGCAGCCGAAGCTGTAGTACGACTGGGCCTGGGTCCGGCCGAGGGTGAGGCGGAAGTCCTCCGCGGGCAGGTCCACCTTCTCCCGGCACTCCGAGCAGTAGACCTTGAATCTGGTGACGTCCTCCACGGCTCAGGCCTCCCCGTCGCCGTAGCCCGCGAGCGCCTCGGCGGCGGCCGTCCTGGCCTGCTCGGCCAGCTCCGGCGGCGAGACGATCCGGCCGTCCCGGCCCAGGCGCAGGGCGAGCGGGCGCAGGCCGGACGGGTCGGCGCTGCGCAGGGTGATCCGCAGGCCGCCGTCGGGCAGTTCCTCGGCCGAGTCGTGGGTGTAGTACTCGGCGACCCAGCGCCCGGCGGGGCCGACCTCGACGACCACCTCGGGGTCGTCGGCGGACGGGTTGACCAGGCCGCCGGAGAGGTCGCGCGGCTCCAGCCGGGGCGGGTCGGAGGGGGTGTCCAGCACCTTGATCTCGGCGACCCGGTCGAGCCGGAACATCCGCCGGTCCTCGGAGACCCGGCACCAGGCCTCCAGGTAGGTGTGGCCCTCGGTGACCAGGCGGATCGGGTCGACCTCGCGCTCGGTCATGCCGCCGCGCCCGTGCGAGTAGTAGCGCAGCCAGAGCCGGCGCCCCTCGCTGAGGGCGCGGTCGATGTCCGCGAAGACGTGGCTCTCGGCTTCGAAGGTGACGCCGACCCGGGCACTGCCCTCGGCGCTGTCCCCCGCCGCGTTCTCGATCTTGGCGACGGCCCGGGTGAGGGCCTCGCGGTCACGCTCGCGCAGGCCCGGCAGGCCGGCCACGGCACGGGCGGCGACCAGCAGCGCGGTCGCCTCGTCGGCGGCGAGCCGCAGCGGCTGGGCGACGTCGTCGACGTTGTGCCACCAGATCCGCTCGCCGTCGGTGTCGATGTCGAGCAGGTCACCGCCGCGGAAGCTGGTGCCGCACATCGGCAGCACGTTGAGGTCGCCGATCAGTTCGCGCTCGGTGATGCCGAAGGCGCGGGCGACCTCGGCCACCTCGGCGCCTGGGCGCTCGCGCAGGTAGGTGACCAGGGAGAGCATCCGGCGGGTCTGGTCGATGGCGTTGCTCATGCCTGTGCTCCTTCAACGGCTCCGACGGCTCCGGCGGCGACGGGCAGCCCGGCCACCGCGCGCAGCCGGTCGATGACGTCGGCCCGCAGGTCGTCGGGGCCGAGGACGACCACGGCCGGGCCGAACTCGGCGAGGTCCGCGCCGAGCCCGTTGCCGTACGGGATCTCCAGTTCGTCCCAGCCGTCGTCGACCCGACGGCTGCTCAGCGCCTTGGTGCGGAGCGGGAATCCGGCTCCCCGGCGCAGTCGTACGGTGGCGGTGGCGGTGGCGCCCTCGCCGGCGAAGGTGGCGACGTACGCGCGGACGTCCACGTGCTCGGGGACGTCGCCGCTGAACGCGCCGGAGCGGGAGCGGACCTTGCCGGTGATCCGGCTGAGCCGGAACACCCGGGCGTCCTGGCGGTCGCGGTCCCAGCCGGCCAGGTACCAGTGGCCGCGCCAGCACTCCAGCGCCCACGGTTCGACGGCGCGCTGCTCGGGGACGGCGGCGCCCGCCTTGCGGTACTCGAAGGTGACCGGACGGCGGTCGCGGGCGGCGGTGAGCAGCGGCTCGAAGGCGGCCTCCCGGGCGGGGATCCGGGGCTCCAGGGCGCTGTGCGCCTCCGGCTCGGCGAACGGGACGCCGGCGGCGCGCAGCTTCTGCAGGGCACCGCTGGCGGCGCCGGACATCTTGGCCTGCTGCCAGACCCGGGCGGCCAGGGTGAGGGCCGCGGCCTCCTCGGCGTCGAGCGCGATCTCGGGGAGGCGGTTGCGGTCGGGCCGGGCGAGGTAGCCGAGTTCGCCGTCGAGCGAGTTCTCGTCGACGTCGATGACCAGGCCGAGTTCGCGCAGGTCGTCCTTGTCGCGCTCGAACATCCGGTTGAAGGCGTCCTCGCTGCCGTTCTGCCACGCTTCGCGGTAGGCCTCGACGGATTCCCGCAGCTCCTTCTTGGAGAGCGGCCGTCTGGTGTTCATCAGGCACAGGGCTAGATTCATCAGCCGCTCTGCCTTGGCGATCGCCATCGCTGACCCTTCCGGTGTGCCGCGCCGCGCGCGGGGTGCGCCCGCCGGGAGTCCACTACCCGGCGCCCCGACCGTACCGGTAGCGGCACCGGCGGCGAAAGCCGAGCCCTGCTCAGCCCCTGGCCGGCGGGTGGAAGGGGCCAGGGCCGTACCCCTTGCGCGGGGTACGGCCCTGGCTGCGCGGACGCGGGGTGTCAGCCCCGGTTGCGTGGGATCGCGGTGATCAGACGCCGAGCAGGTCGACGACGAAGATCAGCGTCTCGCCCGGCTTGATGGCCGGGGTCGGCGACTGGTTGCCGTAGGCGAGGTGCGCCGGGATGGTCAGCTCGCGCCGGCCACCGACCTTCATGCCGACGACGCCCTGGTCCCAGCCCTTGATGACGCGGCCGCCGCCGAGCGGGAACTTGAAGGACGAGCCGCGGTTCCAGCTCGCGTCGAACTCCTCGCCGGTGCTGAACGCGACACCGACGTAGTGCACCTCGACGACCTGACCCGGCTTGGCCTCGGCGCCCTCGCCGACCGTGATGTCACGGATCTGCAGGTCGGCCGGCGGGTCGCCAACGGGGAAGTCAATCTCCGGCTTGCTCACAACTGCCTCTTCTCACGGTTCGGAACGTACATGACGGAGCGGCAGGCATCCGCACCGCTCTCTCCCTGCCGGGATTCACGGTACGGGCGCCCGCCGCCCGCCCGGGCACGGGCCACGCGGCCGCGCCCGAAGGTCATACACGTTCCATTGTCACCCTAAGCGGGATCAGCCGACGCCCGCATCCAGCACGTCGACCACGAAGACCAGCGTCGAGTTGGCCGGAATCTCGCCCTGCGCCTGGTCCTTGTAGCCCAGCGAGGCGGGGATCACGAGCTCGACCCGGCTGCCCACGGCGACGCCCTCGAGGCCCTTGTCCCAGCCCTCGATGACCTGGCCGCCGCCGACGGAGAAGGAGAACGCCTGGCCCTTGTCGAGCGAGGAGTCGAACTTCTTGCCGTCCTTCCACAGCGCGCCGGTGTACTGGACGAGGACCTTCTCGCCCGTCTCGACCTTGGGGCCGGTGCCCTGGATCAGGACGTGGCTCTTGAGCTCGGTCGGCTCGGCCGCGCCCGCGACCGGGGTGATCTCGGCGGCCTTCTTGCCGTTGTCCTTGACCTGCGGGAAGTCCGCGGGCGGCGGGGTCACGGTGCCGCTGACGACGGCGTCGGGGGCGTTGACCCGCTGGACGTCGATCACGAAGACGAGGTTGTCCTTCGCGCCGATCTCCATGCCGGTGTTGCCCTGCGCGCCGAACGCGGCGGCCGGCGGGGCCACCACGAGGATCCGGCTGCCGGCCTTCTTGCCGACCACGGCCTGGTCGAGCGCCGGGATCAGCGCGTCGGTGCCGGCCTGGAAGATCTGCGGCTTGCCCTTGTCGTCGTACGAGCTCGGGATGTCCTTGCCGGTCGTCCAGTCCTTGGCGGTGTAGTCCACCGACGTCCAGGAGTTCTTCTCGACCACCGGGCCGGTGCCCTCGGAGAGCACCTTCACCACGAAGGTGCCGTCGGCGGCCTCGCCGGGCACGGTGATGGTGGCCTTCTTGCCGAAGTCGCCGGTGATCGTCGGGAGCACCTTGGCGGTGTCCTTGATCGGCGGTACGGGCTCCGCGCTGGGCGTGGCCGGGGCGGTGGCGGCGTCCGCGGGCGGCTTGGTGGCCGCGTTGTCGCTGCCGCCGTCGCGGTTGACCATGTACAGCGTGACACCGCTGCCGACCAGCAGGACGGCCAGCACGGTGCCCAGGATCATCCCGAGCCTGCCGACGCCGGGGGGGTTCTCGTCGTACCCCGCCTCGGAGGTGTCCTGCCGGCGGACGTTCGACGCGAAGATCTGCGGGACCTCGTCGTCCTTGGCGCCCGACTTCGGCCGCGGGCCGTCGCCGGGGCTGCCCCAGCCGGCCGACTGCTTCAGGATCGCCGGGGGGACGACGATCGACTCGCCGTCGCCGGGCAGCGGACCGCCGGGCCGCGAGTCTGCCGGGTCGCCGGCGGAGGCGCCGTTCGCGGTGCCGGGCCCGCCCGGGCTCGACGCTTTCTCAGACATGACTCCCCATCCATCTCACCAGGTCTTCGAGGCCTACCGGCCGACTTGCTGATCGCCGAGCTCCTGCTGTCTCACCCGCACCCGGCGTCTCTGGCCCACCACAGTGCGGAAGGGCAGCAGTATGACAGGTCAGGATGAGGACGGGCGCTCCCGGTGTGCGAGCGCCGCCCAAGCGTACGAGCCGCGGGGCGCCCGGGGCAGACCGCGCCGGGGCCGGACCGGCCCCGGCCGGCCGGATCAGACGGCTTCCAGGATGTCGATCACGAACACCAGCGTCGAGTTCGCCGGCACCGCGCCCTGCGCCTGGTCCTTGTAGCCCAGTGCGGGCGGTACCACCAGCAGGACGCGGCTGCCCACCGTCTGGCCGACCAGCCCCTTGTCCCAGCCCTCGATCAGGCTGCCGGTGCCGACCTGCAGGGCCTGCGCGCCGCCGTGGCTCCAGGAGGAGTCGAACTGCTGGCCGTTGCTCCAGAGCACGCCGGTGTACTGCACGACGAGGGTCTGGCCGGTCTTGACCTGGTTGCCCTCACCCTTGATCAGGACGAACTGCTGGAGCTCGGTGGGCGCCGCCTGCCCGGCCGGGATGGTGATCGTCGGTGCGGCCTTGCCGTTGTCCTTCACCTGCGGCGAGGTGGGCGGGGCCTGCGTCATGGTGCCGGAGAGCGTGGAGTCCTGCGGGAGGGTCTCCACGATGTCCATCACGAACACCACGGTGTCGCCGGCGCCGACCCCGAGCGCGGTGTTGCCCTCGGCGCCGAAGGCGGCGGCGGGCGGGGCGACCACCAGGATCCGGCTGCCCACCTTCTTGCCGACCACGCTCTGGTCGAAGGCCGGCACCAGCTGGCCGCTGCCGGCCTGGAAGAGCTGCGGCTTGCCGCCGGTGTCGTAGGAGCTCGTCAGGTCCTTGCCGGTCGTCCAGTCCTTGGCGGAGTAGTTGACCGTCACCCAGTCGCCCTTGTTGACCGTGGCGCCGTCGCCCTCACTCACCGTGTTGATCACGAACTGGCCGCCGGGCTGCCCGGCGGGGAGCGTGATGACGGCCTTGCTGCCGAAACTGCCCTCGACCGTCGGCATCGGCGAGGCCTCGCTCACGGGGGAGGGCACCGTGGGCGCCGCACTGGAGGCGCTGGGCGACACCTCTGCGGGCGCCTTCGAGCTGCTGCTGCAGGCGACCGCCAGCAGCAGGGGCAGGGTGACGAGCAAACCGGCGGTGCGGCGCACGGTGTTCCTAACTGTCGGTCAAGGGCGGCTGTTCGGAATCCTCCGACAGCCTAAGCCGAGACCGCGCCGTGCCCCGGTAGGCGACACCGGGGCACGGACGTACGTCACACCTTGCTCACACGCACCTCGCGTCACATGCCCGCGATGAGCTTCTCCACCCTCTCGTCCACCGAGCGGAACGGGTCCTTGCAGAGCACCGTGCGCTGCGCCTGGTCGTTCAGCTTGAGGTGCACCCAGTCGACCGTGAAGTCGCGGCGCTGCTCCTGCGCCCGGCGGATGAAGTCGCCGCGCAGCCGGGCCCTGGTGGTCTGCGGCGGGACGGACTTCGCCTCGAAGGTCTTGAGGTCCGTCGTCACCCGCTCGGCCTGGTTCTTCGCCTGCAGCAGGTAGAACAGGCCGCGGCGGCGGTGGATGTCGTGGTAGGCGAGGTCGATCTGGGCCACCCGCGGGTTGGACATGCTCATCTGGTGCTTCTCGCGGTACCGCTCGATCAGCCGGTACTTCATGATCCAGTCGATCTCGTTGCCGACCTTGGCGAGGTCCTCGGTGCGGACGGCCTCCAGCGTGCGGCCCCACAGCTCCAGCACCCGGGCGATGGTGCCGGTGTTGATGCCCTTGCGGTCCGCGAAGTCCAGCGCCTTGGTGTAGTACTCCTCCTGGATCTCCAGCGCACTGGCCTCCCGGCCGTTCGCCAGGCGGACCTGGTGGGTGCCGGTCAGGTCGTGGCTGACCTCGCGGATCGCCCGGATCGGGTTCTCCAGCGTGAGGTCGCGCAGCACCACGCCGGCCTCGATCAGGCGCAGCACCAGGTCGGTCGCGCCGACCTTGAGCAGCGTCGTGGTCTCGGACATGTTGGAGTCGCCGACGATGACGTGCAGCCGCCGGTAGCGCTCGGCGTCGGCGTGCGGCTCGTCGCGGGTGTTGATGATCGGCCGGGACCGGGTGGTCGCCGAGCTGACGCCCTCCCAGATGTGCTCGGCCCGCTGGCTGACGCAGTAGACCGCGCCGCGCGGGGTCTGCAGCACCTTGCCGGCGCCGCAGATCAGCTGGCGCGTCACCAGGAAGGGGATCAGCACGTCGGAGAGCCGGGAGAACTCGCCGTGCCGGGCCACCAGGTAGTTCTCGTGGCAGCCGTAGGAGTTGCCGGCCGAGTCGGTGTTGTTCTTGAACAGGTAGACGTCGCCGGCGATGCCCTCCTCGTGCAGGCGCCGTTCGGCGTCCACCAGGAGGCCTTCGAGGATGCGCTCGCCCGCCTTGTCGTGCGTCACCAGCTCCGTGACGTCGTCGCACTCGGGGGTCGCGTACTCGGGGTGCGAGCCGACGTCCAGGTAGAGGCGTGCCCCGTTGCGCAGGAAGACGTTGCTGCTGCGGCCCCAGGAAACTACGCGGCGGAAGAGGTACCTGGCCACCTCGTCCGGAGACAGACGTCGTTGTCCCCGGAACGTACACGTGACGCCGTACTCATTCTCCAGCCCGAAAATTCGGCGGTCCATGAGGCATCCATTCTCTGATTGGAGCTGTCCGAAACCGCCTCCACGGTGGCAATCCGCCCTCGTCCGTCCACGTGCGACCAGCAGTCAGGCCGGTAGCCGGGCCGTCAATTCACCGCAGGGGCACCTGAATCCCGTACGGCCGTCAGGCCGGCCGTACGGGATTCACCCACAGGGACTATTCCGGCGTCGCCGCCGGCCTGCCCTCGTCGTCGTCCGCCTCGGCGGACTCGTCACCGTCGAGCAGCCGGCCGAGCTGGCTGCCCAGGATGCGCTTGAACTTGCGTTGCTGGAAGCGCTGGCGGTCGAGCACCGCGACCTCCAGCTGGTCCGGTGTCAGGGTGCGCGGGGTGCCGCCGTTCGGGTCCCTGGCGAGGGAGTCGACGGCCAGCTTGAGGGCCTCGGTGAGGTTCAGGCCGACCTGGTGGCGCTGGTCCAGGTAGTTGCCGATGGAGTCGGCGTTGCCGCCGACCACGACGGAGTTCTGCTCGTCGACCACCGAGCCGTCGGGGGTGAGGCGGTAGATCTGGTCGTCGTCGGCGGTCTTGCCGACCTCGGCGACGATCAGCTCGACCTCGTAGGGCTTCTCCGCGACCGAGGAGAAGATGGTGCCGAGCGTCTGCGCGTAGACGTTGGCCAGGCCGCGGGCCGTCACGTCGGCCCGGTCGTAGGAGTAGCCGCGCAGGTCGGCGTAGCGGACGCCGCCGATGCGCAGGTTCTCGAACTCGTTGTAGCGGCCGACGGCCGCGAACGCGATCTTGTCGTAGATCTCGGAGACCTTGTGGAGCGCCCGCGAGGTGTTCTCGGCGACGAAGACGATGCCGTCGGCGTAGGTGAGCACGACCACGCTTCGGCCGCGCGCGATGCCCTTGCGGGCGTACTCCGCGCGGTCCGCCATGGCCTGCTGAGGCGAGACGTAGAACGGTGTGGACACCGGCGGTCGTCCCCTTCTGTCAGGACCCCTCCGGCCCGGTGGGCGGGTCAGGAGGGTGGGTCGGTAGGTGGATCGGGCGGACGGGGCTAGAGCAGCGGGGCCTGCGGGCCGTTGGGCTGCTCCAGGCGCTTGTCGGTGATCGAGCGCGCGATGGCCGAGACCTCGGGCTCGGTGAGCCGGCGGAAGCCGTCCTCGGTGATCAGCGAGACGATCGGGAAGATCTTGCGGGCGAGGTCGGGGCCGCCGGTCGCCGAGTCGTCGTCGGCGGCGTCGTACAGCGCCTGCACGACCAGGGTGGACGCCTGCTCGGCGGTGAGGCCCTCGCGGTAGAGCTTCTTCATCGAGCCCCGGGCGAAGACCGAGCCCGAGCCGGTGGACGCGAATCCGCGCTCCTCCGACCGGCCGCCGGTGACGTCGTAGGTGAAGATCCGGCCGCGGCCCAGGTCCTGGTCGTAGCCCGCGAAGAGCGGGACGACCGCCAGGCCCTGCATCGCCATGCCGAGGTTGCCCCGGATCATCGTGGTGAGCCGGTTGGCCTTGCCCTCCAGGGAGAGCACGGCGCCCTCGATCTTCTCGTAGTGCTCCAGCTCCAGCTGGAACAGGCGCACCATCTCCACCGCGAGGCCGGCGGTGCCGGCGATGCCGACGGCGCTGTACTCGTCGGCGGGGAAGACCTTCTCGATGTCGCGCTGGGCGATCACGTTGCCCATGGTGGCCCGCCGGTCACCGGCGATGATCACGCCGCCGTCGAAGACCGCGGCGACGATCGTCGTCCCGTGCGGTGCCTCGATGGTCAGCCCCTCGGGGAGGCTGCGGCGGCCGGGGATCAGCTCCGGGGAGTGATCGGCCAGGAAGTCCATGAACGAGGAGGACCCGGGGGTCAGGAAGGCAGCCGGTAGACGCCCGGTGCCACGAAAATTGGCTTCCACACGATTCCTTCCAGGTAGCTTGAAGCGCGCGCTGCCCGCACCCTACCCGCCTGGCGATCACTGTCCACCAGGGTCGGGAAAGCCCGTCGGAACGGGCCCGAGGGGCGGACCGGGGCGGACGGGAGGCAGCCGCCTCCCGCCCGCCCTCGGCGGTCGCACCCGTGAATTCCGCGAATGATCCGGGCCGCTCTGCCGGCGGGCCCCCGGCCCTGCGGGCCGCTACTGCCCGCCCTTCTGGACGAATTGCCGCACGAAATCCTCGGCATTCGACTCGAGGACCTCGTCGATTTCGTCCAGCACGGCGTCGACGTCGTCGGTCAGCTTTTCCTGGCGCTCCTGGAGCTCCTCGGAATTCTGCGCCTCGGCCGCCTGCTCCTCGACCTCCTCGGAAGCACGGTTCGCCCGCTGCTGGCCACCACCGGTGTCGCTGCTCGCCATAACCCTCACCCCGCTCATTCGTCCGGCACGGCTTGGTGTTCCCGTTTGTCGCTGCTCTGGGTTGTCGCTGTTGCACCGACCCTATACACCGGGTGCGACAATCGCCCCCGGTTTGCGTGCGGCGCTTCCTGTCCAACGTCCGGCGCTACCTCGGATGATTCCCATTCAGGGAGCGTTCACCCGTGGTGATCGAAAAGTTACCGGGGGCCGACGCCGGCACGGCGGCCCGGGGCGGCCCCGCAGGCCGCTCAGGTACTGCCCTGGCCGCGGTCGCCGGAGAGCACCCGGACCAGGTCCTCGGCCGTGCGGCAGCGGTCCAGCAGGTCCTTGACGTGCTCGCGCGTCCCGCGCAGGGGCTCCAGGGTCGGCACCCGCTGCAGGGAGTCGCGGCCCGGCAGGTCGAAGATCACCGAGTCCCAGGAGGCCGCGGCGACGTGCTCCGCGTACTGCTCCAGACAACGGCCGCGGAAGTAGGCCCTGGTGTCCTCCGGAGGCTTGCCCACGGCCCGCTGGACCTCCTCCTCGGTCACCAGCCGCTCGAAGCGCCCACGGGCCACCAGGCGGTTGTACAGGCCCTTGTCGGGCCGTACGTCGCTGTACTGGAGGTCGACCAGCTGGAGCCGGGAGTTCTCCCAGCCGACGCCGTCGCGGGCCCGGTAGCCGTCCAGGATCTCCTTCTTGGCCACCCAGTCGAGCTGGCGGGACAGGCTCATCGGATCGCGCTCCAGGCGCCCGAGGACGTCCTCCCAGCGGGCCAGCACGTCCAGCGTCTGGTCGTCGGCGTCGGCGCCGAAGCGGTCCTCGACGTACTTGCGGGCCAGCTCGCAGTACTCGGTCTGGAGCTGGATCGCGGTGAGCCGGCGCCCGCTGCGGAGCGTGATCAGGTGCTTGAGGGTGGAGTCGTGGGAGACCCGGTGCAGCGTCCGCACGGGCTGGTCGACCGCGAGGTCGGCGGCGATGAAGGCGTCCTCGATCATCGACAGGACGAGCGCGGTGGTGCCGAGCTTGAGGTAGGTGGAGATCTCCGAGAGGTTCGCGTCCCCGATGATCACGTGCAGCCGGCGGTACTTCTCGGCATCGGCGTGCGGCTCGTCGCGGGTGTTGATGATGGGGCGCTTGAGGGTGGTCTCCAGGCCGACCTCGACCTCGAAGTAGTCGGCGCGCTGGCTCAGCTGGAAGCCGTTCGCGGAGCCGTCCTGGCCCAGGCCCACCCGGCCGGCGCCGGTGACGACCTGGCGGGAGACGAAGAACGGGGTGAGGTGGCGGACGATGTCGGCGAACGGCGTCGACCGCTTCATCAGGTAGTTCTCGTGGGTGCCGTACGAGGCGCCCTTGTTGTCCGTGTTGTTCTTGTACAGGTGGATCGTCTGCCCGTTCGGCAGTTCCAGGGCGCGGGCCGCCGCGGCCGCCATGATCCGCTCGCCGGCCTTGTCCCAGAGCACGGCGTCGCGCGGGTTGGTGACCTCGGGCGAGCTGTACTCGGGGTGGGCGTGGTCCACGTAGAACCGGGCGCCGTTGGTGAGGATGATGTTCGCGAGACCGATGTCCTCGTCGGTCAGCTGGCTGGAGTCCGCGACGTCCCGTGCGAGGTCGAACCCCCGGGCGTCGCGCAGCGGATTCTCCTCCTCGAAGTCCCAGCGGGCCCGCCGAGCCCGGTGCATCGCCGCGGCGTACGCGTTGACGATCTGGGACGAGGTGAGCATGGCGTTGGCGTTCGGGTGCCCGGGTACGGAGATCCCGTACTCGGTCTCGATCCCCATCACGCGCCGTACGGTCATGCGGCCCTCCTTGCCCGGTGCGCCGCCCCCCACGGGCGGATCGCACTGACGTACCGCTGAGCTGCACCGTCGCCGGCCAGGGGGCCGCCGACGGTGGTACTGCCGAGCCTAGAGGGCAGCACCGACGGCGCTGCCCCGAGACGCGCCGTCCGGCTGCGGGGCCGCGAGGCGCCACAGCCGGACGGGAGTGCAGGCCCGACGGGAGAGTCCCTTGCTACAGGTACTGCCCCGTGTTGGCCACGGTGTCGATGGAGCGGCCGGACTCGGCGCCCTGCTTGCCGGTGACGAGCGTGCGGATGAAGACGATCCGCTCGCCCTTCTTGCCGGAGATGCGGGCCCAGTCGTCCGGGTTGGTGGTGTTGGGCAGGTCCTCGTTCTCCTTGAACTCGTCCACGCAGGCGGCGAGCAGGTGGGAGACGCGCAGACCGCGCTGGCCGTGGTCGAGGAAGTCCTTGATGGCCATCTTCTTCGCCCGGTCCACGATGTTCTGGATCATGGCGCCGGAGTTGAAGTCCTTGAAGTACAGGACCTCCTTGTCACCGTTGGCGTAGGTGACCTCCAGGAAGCGGTTCTCCTCGGTCTCGGTGTACATCCGCTCGACGACCGCCTGGATCATGGCGCCCACGGTGGAGTCCACCGAGCCGTCGTGCTCCTTGAGGTCGTCCGGGTGGAAGGGCAGCGTTCCCTTGAGGTACTTCGAGAAGATGTCCTTGGCCGCCTCGGCGTCCGGCCGCTCGATCTTGATCTTGACGTCCAGGCGGCCGGGCCGCAGGATCGCCGGGTCGATCATGTCCTCGCGGTTCGAGGCACCGATCACGATGACGTTCTCCAGGCCCTCCACACCGTCGATCTCGGCCAGCAGCTGCGGGACGATGGTGTTCTCCACGTCCGAGCTGACACCCGAGCCGCGGGTGCGGAAGAGCGACTCCATCTCGTCGAAGAAGACGATCACGGGGGTGCCCTCGCTGGCCTTCTCACGAGCACGCTGGAAGACCAGGCGGATCTGCCGCTCGGTCTCGCCGACGTACTTGTTGAGCAGCTCGGGGCCCTTGATGTTGAGGAAGTAGCTCTTGCCCTGCGGCCGGCCGGTCACCTCGGCGACCTTCTTGGCGAGCGAGTTCGCGACGGCCTTGGCGATCAGCGTCTTGCCACAGCCGGGAGGGCCGTAGAGCAGGACGCCCTTCGGCGGCCGGAGCTCGTACTCCTTGAACAGGTCGGCGTGCAGGTAGGGCAGTTCGACCGCGTCGCGGATCTGCTCGATCTGGTTGGCCAGACCGCCGATCTGCCGGTAGTCGATGTCGGGGACCTCCTCGAGGACCAGGTCCTCGACCTCCGACTTCGGGACGACCTCGTAGACGTAGCCGGAGCGGGGCTCCAGCAGGAGGGCGTCCCCGGTGCGCAGGGTGAGGCCGCGCAGCGGCTCGGCGAGCCGGACCACCCGCTCCTCGTCGGTGTGCCCGGTGACCAGGGCGCGCTCGCCGTCCTCCAGGACTTCCTTGAGGGTGACGATGTCGCCGATGCTCTCGAAGGCCATCGCGTCCACGATGTTGAGGGCCTCGTTGAGCATCACCTCCTGGCCGCGGCGCAGCTCGTCGAGGTCGACGCTCGGGCTGACGTTGACCCGCAGCTTGCGGCCACCGGTGAAGATGTCTGCGGTGCCGTCCTCGTTCTGGCTGAGGAAGGTGCCGAATCCGGCAGGGGGCTGAGCCAGCCTGTCCACTTCCTCCTTGAGGGCCACGATCTGGTCGCGGGCCTCTCGCAGGGTGGAGGCGAGCCGTTCGTTCTGGGCGGTCGCGCCGGCCAGATTGGTCTGGAGCTCGACGATCCGCTCTTCGAGGATTCTCGAATTGCGCGGCGAGTCGGCGAGCTTGCGGCGCAGGACGGCGATCTCCTGCTCGAGGTACGAGAGCTGTGCTGCCTCGTCGGAACCACGAGCGGGCTTACCGGTGCTGCGGTTGTAGTCGTCATCGTGGGCTGCCACGGTCCTCACCTCCTCCGGGGAGCTGGACGCTTCCAGACCCTACCTGGGACCAGGGGTCTGTAAACCCCTAGATCAAGAAAGATGGAACGGGCGTGTCCGATCTTCGCCCTCGCGTGCTTCCCCTATGCAAAGGAGATACCCACCGCGCACCGCCCAAAGCGGACCAGATGTATCGTCGGGCGAGTCGATATCCGATCGCGACCACAAGTACCGGTCGGATCGTTGTACGAATGGCGGGATTGCCCCCGATTCCGGGGCGACTCGGGACAGAACGGCAGGAGACGTACCGATGACCGGTGAGGCCACGACCACGGGCGAGCCGCTGGAGGTGTGGATCGACCAGGATCTCTGCACCGGCGACGGCATCTGCGTGCAGTACGCGCCGGAGGTCTTCGAGCTCGACATCGACGGCCTGGCCTACGTGAAGGGCTCGGACGACGAACTGCGCCAGCAGCCCGGCGAGACGGCGCCCGTCCCGCTGACCCTGCTTCAGGACGTGGTCGACTCCGCGAAGGAGTGCCCGGGCGACTGCATCCACGTCCGCCGGGTGGCCGACCGGGTCGAGGTCTACGGCCCCGACGCTGACTGAACCTTCGCCCGCTCGCCTCCCTTCCGCTCGGGGCGGCCCTGCGGCTCGGGGCGGCCCTGCTGCTCGGGGCGAGTGGCCGGTCCGGCGTCCGGTCAGACCTGGGCCGCCGGGGCCGCGGCCTGCTCGGCGCGGACCCAGTGGCCGCTCCGGCGGGTCCAGGTGAGGTCCAGTGAGACGTCCGGGCTGAACCGCGGCACGTCCTCCGAGGAGTAGCCCTGGGCGTGGCCGGTGATGACGCCGTCGCTGCGCAGGGCGAGTCTGGCGACGGTGAGGTTCTCCTGCTCGGAGAGCAGCGTGGCGAGGATCTCCGGGCGGCCGCCCGCGCCGGGCCCGAGCAGGTAGACGGCGTCGGGCGGGGTGCCGTTGCCGGCGTCGCAGTGCGCGGCGGCCACCGTGCCCGGCCGGCCGTCACCCAGGTCCGCGGCGAACTGCACGGATATCTTCACCGGGAACGGCCCGCAGTCGAGCGGCAGTTCGGCCTTCGCCGGATCGGGCGCCTCGGCCGCGGGCAGGGCCCTGGGGGCCGGGCGCAGCGGCGTGGTCGTCCCGTTCGCCGGGTTGGCGGCCAGGGCCCCGGCCACCACGGCGGCGCAGCCCGCGGCCACCACGGCCCAGTGCACCACCGCGGGACGGGCGTGCGCGGGCGCGTCCGGCCGGTCGCCTCCCCCGGTCCGCTGCTCGGTCACTGTCGTCCCGACCGCTGTTTCCACCGGGCGTCCCCTTCACCGGTACCGCGCCATCGATCGCCGCGGTGGGTCTACGTGAGCGAGCATCGTCCCACACGCCGGGCGGGCCGTACACAGCGGGTCGGACGCCGTATCAGCCCGCCCCACCTGCACAGACGTCCGCACGGACGCGAGGGGCGCCGCGCCGGGTGGATACCCG